>JAQUNW010000001.1 GCA_028717385.1 Dehalococcoidales bacterium
CCTGCTGCTTCCGCAATCTTGGCCTGTTCGGGATTGACCACATCCATGATGACTCCGCCCTTAAGGCTCTGGGCAAAGCCTGTTTTATCTTTCCATGTACCGGTATTCATATAATAGTTTTACCTCTCTCTATACTAATATTCTATAATTGCGAACATATACAATCAAGGTCGGATTACGCTAATAAACTTTAAGTAAGTATCAAAGCGGGTTTTTAAGCGGCATACCAGGCCTTCGTGGGTATTTTGAGGGAGTCAGCGCTACTTTTTCAATTACTACCAATAATCGGGAATCAGCAAGCTCCGGGAATGTTACAGGTACGATATCTTTCAAATTGGCACCGAGAATATTTAAAGCCCTGCGTGACGATTCAACCTCTTCTGAAATATCACCCTTCTTATATGCTATAAATAAACCGTTAACTTTGCAAAACGGAAGACATAATTCTGCCAGGGTTGGCAGTTTTGCTACTGCACGGGATAGCGCAAGATGGTAACGGTGACGGTAACGGGGATCATGGGATAGATCTTCAGCTCTACCGGCAACCGTAGTTACGTTTTTGAATCCAAGTTTTTGTGATACGTGTTCAACAAAACGCAGCTTTTTCTGGGTGGAATCCACCAGTGTCAAATTGATATTGGGAAGCGCAATTTTGAGGGGAATTCCGGGAAAACCGGCACCGGTACCGATATCAACCACCTCCGGGGTGCCCTCCAGTATTGCCGGATCAAGAGCTGGTATAACAGAAAGAGAATCCGCAAAATGATAAAGTTCAATAGCCTCTGAAGAAACAATTGCTGTGAGATTGAATAAACTGTTCCAGGATATTAGCTCATCTCGATACAATTTATACTGTTCAAGCTGACTTGTATTCAGAGTAATACCAAAATATTTTGAAGCTAAATACAATTTTTCCAATTATTGTCTCCAGCTAATTATAGCAAATGGTTATTGTTTTCTTTTAGTTTACAGGTACTATGTGATATATTTAAACTAACCGCTAGGGGAGCAATAAGGCTGAGAGCCCAATCGGGCAACCCTCGTACCTGATCTTGATAATACAAGCGTAGGGAAGTCGGTATCGAGCCAGGGAACTGGGTTTATTCTCATGCCCTGGTTTTGTTATTTAAAGGAGTGCTATGACACAGTTAGAAAAGGCAAGGGCAAACATTATTACAGAAGAGGTAAAAAAAGTCGCTGTACAAGAAAAACTTTCAGCGGATGTCATACGGCAAAAAGTCGCTGAAGGTATCGTAGTAATCCCCGCCAATCCCGGTCATAAAAACCTTGTTCCCAGGGGGATAGGCGCTGGTCTTTCCACCAAAGTAAACGCCAATATAGGCACATCTTCGGATATTACCGGTATTAATGTAGAGCTTGAAAAACTTGCCGTGGCTATTGAAGCCGGGGCAGATGCTGTAATGGACTTGAGTACCGGGGGTGATATATCAGCGATCAGGCAGAGGATTATTGGTAGCTGTCCTATCCCGTTGGGAACCGTTCCAGTCTACCAGGCAGCTATTAAAGCCATAAAAACACGGGGAGCTATTGTGAAAATGGCAGCAGATGATCTTTTTGATGCAATCGAGGAGCATGCTAAAGATGGCGTTGACTTTATAACAGTGCATTGTGGAGTTACCCGGCATGTATTGAACGTCCTGGATGACAATCCTCGAGTTGCCGGTATTGTAAGCCGGGGAGGTTCATTTCTCGCTGGCTGGATAAAGCATAATCAGCAGGAGAATCCGTTGTATGAGCAATATGACCGCCTGCTTGAGATTGCCCATCGGCATGATGTAACTCTCTCCCTTGGTGACGGAATGCGCCCCGGGTGCATAGCTGATGCAACTGACGCCGCTCAAATCGCCGAACTTATGGTTTTGGGAGAACTGGTGAAACGTGCCCGAGAGGCTGGAGTACAGGTTATGGTTGAAGGGCCAGGGCACCTGCCGCTTGATCATATTGAAGCCAATGTAAAACTTGAAAAGCAGTTGTGTTATCAAGCACCTTTTTATGTATTAGGTCCACTGGTGACCGATATTGCTGCTGGCTACGATCACATAACCGGAGCTATTGGAGGTGCTATTGCAGCATCTGCCGGTGCTGATTTTCTTTGCTATGTAACACCCTCTGAACACCTTGCACTGCCTGAAGTAGAAGATGTGAAAAATGGCGTGATAGCCTCTCGTATTGCTGGACATGCTGCCGATATAGTTAAAGGCATTAGCGGAGCCAAAGAAAAAGACCTGGCAATGTCACGAGCGCGCAAGCAGCTTGACTGGGACACCCAACAAGAATATGCACTTGACCCAATTCTCTTCGAGAGAGTCAGAAAAAGGACTAAAACCAGTGGAAAAGCTTGCACAATGTGTGGAGATTTTTGCGCTATGAAGATTGCCAGCGAATACGTTGACGATGATAAACAATGTATGTAAACATTCATATTATCAAATGACCTGGAGTTCATTCATATTACAGAAGTTCAGGTACATATGCAAAAGTTCAGATACATATTGGACTTCACTGTCCGCGATGTTAAAATGGTAACTAAATAATATTTCAAGGAGTCAGTATGCTGTATAACGTTATTGCAGAACGCGCAACAAATATAAAAACCAATGCACTGGTTGTGTTTTATTGTCAGGCACAAACAGGCCTTCCTGCTTCGATCACTCAAATTGATCAAAAGCTGAGTGGAACCATTAAAAGATTGATTGATGTTGGAGAAATCAAGGGTAAAGTTGGAGAAGTTACCATAATTCACAGTGGGGCGATGATCACTCCCCAAAGAGTGGTTGTGTGCGGATTGGGTAAAAAAGATGCACTTAAACCTGATGTGTTGCGGCAAGCAGCTGGCAGTGCCTGTAAAGCTTTAACAAAAAAAGGCGTAAAAGAAATTTCCTTTTTAGTTCCTGATACAGAACTGATCGCGCTTGATGTTGAATTAATTGCACAATTGCTTGCTGAAGGAGCAGCGCTGGGCGCATGGACCTTTAAGAAGTATTTTACTTCTTCCAATAATGGTAACGGAATAGATGAAGTTAAAATCGTAATACAAAATGAAGACGAAACAAAAGTAAAAACAGGGATAAGAACCGGGAGCATTATAGCCGAAGCAGCCAATTTGGCACGGAATATGGCAAATGAACCAGCAAATTACATGAAGCCAGAGGATATGGCTAAAATAGCCAGGGAGGTGGCTGAAGAGAATAAGCTGGTGTTAGAAATTCTTGATAAGGAAAAAATGGAAGAATTGGGCATGAGGGCGGCTCTGGCTGTTGCCCAGGGTTCTAGCAACCCACCCAAATTTATCATAATGAAATACCGTGGATCGGGGAAAAAGGAAATTGACCTGGCACTGGTTGGAAAAGCGGTCACTTTTGACTCAGGAGGGATTTCAATCAAACCCAGCGAAAAGATGGAAGCCATGAAAATGGATATGTCTGGCGGAGCTGCGGTAATCGCCGCCATGAAGGCGATTGCAGAGCTAAAGCTAGCGTTGAATGTAGTTGCTCTGGTGGCTGCGGTGGAAAACCTTCCCAGTGGTACGGCGCAGCGCCCCGGTGATGTAGTCAAAGCCATGTCCGGCAAAACTATAGAAGTAATTTCCACCGACGCTGAAGGCCGGATGACTTTGGCGGATGTGCTCACATATGCTGGAAAAATTGGAGCAAAGCGCATTGTGGATGTTGCTACATTGACTGGCGCTTGTGTTGTTGCACTGGGTGAAGTTGCTACCGGTGTGTTTACAAACAATCAAGAACTGGTTGATATGGTGAAAGCAGCTGGAGAAGAAGCGGGGGAATACATGTGGCAGATGCCGATGTATGATGAATACAAGGAACAATACAAAAGTGATGTTGCAGATATTAAAAATGTTGGCGGGAGAGATGGCGGAGCTATCACTGCAGCTTTATTTTTAAGCGAATTTGTTGATAAAACCCCCTGGGTTCATATGGATGTTGCCGGGACGGCCATGATAGGCAAGGATCGTAAATACTGGTCAAAGGGAGGTACAGGGGTACCAGCCCGAACGTTAATTAACCTTGCACTTGCTCTTGCAGGAAAATAAAAATATAAAGCCTCGGTTTCTTGACCGGGGCTTTATATTTAACCAATGCCCATCCTGGAAGAGATCTCTTCCGGATTACTGCCAATAATTTCAACTGTCTTGTTTCTGGCAGTATGACCGCGAACAATGTTTATATTTGATTTAGGGATATCCAGCAGGCGGCTAAGATAACTAATTAGTTCTATATTTGCTTTACCTTCTACTGGCGGTGCCTTGATTTTTACACCAATGATACCGCCCTGAATGCCGATGATTTCGTTTGCCCTGGCATTGGGAACTATCTTAAGGTTGAGACGGCAGCTCTCTGTCATCACGACCAAACCTATTTTCGCTAGATTGATAAACGCCAAAAGCAATTCCGGATAGAATTAAAATTACCGAAATTGCCCACCAGAATATAGCTGTTTCCAGCGCCGGGGAGTAGACAGGATCCACAGCTATAAAAGCCGGAAAAATATCCAAGACTGTTAAAATACCGGTAACTGAAGTTGCCAAACCCAGCAAGTTAAATAGTAGACATAATATTGCCATTTCAGCCTCCAACAAAAGAAACTTTGTTTCTGTGTCCAGCCTTGGCGATATTAACACAAACAATACTGGTTAGTCTATAATTAACGAGGGACTGATATGAATGAGCCAGAAAGTAAAATTGCCCGATTACTAACTGAAAAAGGCCTTACTTTAGCAGTGGTAGAGTCTGCTACCGGGGGACTGATAAGCCATCGTATTACCAATGTTAGTGGATCATCTGCATACTATAAAGGTTCGATTATCGCTTATTCGAACGAAATTAAGTTAAAAATGGCAGGTGTAAAAGTGGAAACGCTGGTGAGTTTTGGAGCAGTAAGCTATCAGGTTGCGACGCAAATGGCAGAGGGTGGTCGTCGCGCTCTGAAGGCCGATATTTGTTTAGCAGATACTGGCATTGCTGGTCCGGGAAGTGGCAGCATCGAAAAGCCGGTTGGCTTGGTGTATGTTGCCATTGCAGATAAACAAAACTCCGCAAGCCGGAAATATGTATTTACCGGTTCACGGGAAGAAAATAAGGCGTCATTCGCCGATGCTGCACTCGCTTGGCTACTGGAATATCTGGAAGGTTCCGGACTTCAGTCAACTTTTTCGTAATGTCTGCAGTTCGTGTCATCCTCGATGAGCACGTCTCATTATTTGCGCCATCCTCGAGGAGGGCGTATGCCCGACGAAGGATCTTCCATGAAATAGTGCCCGTGGCAACATAGGAGTGTTTGCGTATAGACGAGCACAATTCGTGTTAGGCCCTTCACTCCATTCAAGGGTGACAGGACGGAGATGTTCAAACAACTGTGTTTGTATGTGCTCAGGGTGATACAAATATTCCTTATCTTTGCCTTCAGTCCGCCAGCTTCTAATCTAATGGTTGTAAATGTTATACTCTTAACATATATAAACAGAAAGGTATCTCATGAAACGCATCGATGGAAGACAATGGAACGAATTACGTCCTGTAAAAATTACCCCGGACTTTCAGCACTTTGCTGAAGGCTCTGTTTTAATTGAAATCGGAAATACCATGGTGGCTTGCACTGCAACGGTTGAAGAGAAGGTTCCTCAATTTTTAAGAGGGACCGGTAGCGGCTGGATTACTGCTGAATACTCAATGCTTCCAAGATCAACGGTGGTACGCACGCCCAGGGACGGATTTTTTGGTAAAGTATCCGGTCGGAACCAGGAAATACAACGGCTCATCGGAAGATCGCTGAGAGCAGTAACCGAACTGGCGCAACTTGGCGAGCGTACGATCACAATAGACTGTGATGTCATACAAGCCGACGGGGGCACAAGAACGGCCTCTATCACTGGTGCATACATTGCACTTTATCAAGCGATTTATAATATGTCCCGCATGGGATTGGTTAACAACATGTTCTTAAAAGAGGCAGTTGCTGCAACCAGTGTTGGAATTTCCAAGGGGAGATTGCTATTAGACTTGAATTACGACGAGGATTCCAGTGCAGAAGTGGACTTCAATGTTGTGATGACTTCAACCGGAGAATTTGTGGAAATACAGGGCACAGCGGAAACTAAGCCTTTTAACCGTGGGCAGATGGATGAAATGCTGGACCTGGCACAAAAAGGCATCAAAGAGCTTCTTCAGCTTCAGCAGCAGGTAATCAGGGATCTGGGTATCAGCCTGGCTTAAGGCCGGATATGCCCGTGACCGAAGATAATCCACTTGTAAGAAGTAATTTCCTTTAGTCCGAGCGGACCTCTTGCATGCATTTTTTGGGTTGAAATACCCAGTTCTGCTCCCAGGCCGAATTGGCTGCCGTCGGTAAAGCGGGTACTGGCATTGGCATAAACGCAAGCAGCATCTACTTCATCTAAGAAGCGCATAACGGCAGAGTAGTCTTCGCTTACTATAGCTTCAGAGTGTCCGGAGCCGTAGTACGCAATGTGCCTTAATGCCTCATCCAGGTTATCAACTATTTTTATTGCGATCACGAGTGATAAAAATTCCTTGCCCCAGTCTTCGTTCGAGGCTTGCTGGCATTTATAACCGGCATCTTTGATGATGCCTAAGGCCCGTCCATCACAGCGCATTTCAACTTCGGCTTTCGTTAATGCAGCGGCAAGCCTGGGGAGGTAATCAAGCGCAATATCCTGGTGGACGATGACGGTATCGAGAGCGTTACAGACGGTTGGCCGTTGAGTTTTGGCGTTAAAGACAATGTTAACGGCATCATCGATTTTCGCTGCTGCATCAACATATGTGTGACAGACTCCGACCCCGCCGGCAACAACCGGTATGGTTGAATTTTCACGTACCAGATTGATCAAACCAGCACCACCACGCGGAATTACCATATCGATTAAATGGTTCATTTTGAGCAGATAGGTAACCAGTTCGCGATCTGTATTATTAATAAATTCTACCGTGCCTTCAGGGAGGCCGGCTTTAGTGCATGCGTTAGCAACGAGGTTAGCTAGTACTTTGTTGGTGTTAAAGGCTTCTTTGCCGCCACGTAAAACGAGAGCGTTTCCGCTTTTAATGCAAAGGCTGGAAATATCAATGGTAACGTTAGGGCGGCTTTCATATATACTGGCGATCACGCCCAGCGGTACCCGTTTTTTACCTATCAGCATGCCATTTGGCAGAGTTCGCATTTCTATCATTTCTCCCACTGGATCGGGGAGAGACATAACTTTTAATACATCTTCTGCCATTGCATTAATGCGTAACGAATCAAGCATAAGCCGATCCAACATGGCAGGATTCATGCCAGATTGCTGAGCTTCAATATAATCATCCTGGTTGGCTTTAAGGATGGTGTCAGTCTCAGTTATCAGACTATTGGCAATATAACGAAGGGCTAAGTTTTTTGTTTCGGTTGAAGCATATGCCAAGCTTCTGGAAGCGGCGCGGGCGCGTTCTGCTCGAGTGCTGGCTTCTTCCATATAGTTGGACATAATATACCTCCAATTATCGAAGCCATGAAAACTGCTAACTGTGCTTGCATGCTGGCATTCGATTTCTTATATATTAACACCTTGCCAAGGTTCAAATAAAGATTTACAGGCTCGCAAGCAATAGATTATGTTCCAATGCAGCGGTCTACCAACTTGCTTCTTCCGTTGAAGTGGTAGTGGAGAATGTATTGCCAAGAGCAAAAACCTCGTGCTAGTCTTTTATTCCCTTAGGTCTCCGTTACCGTTAAATTGATAACAGTAAAGCGGGCTTAAACCTTGCACTGCTCGGTTGACTTTCTTTCTCAGGAAGCAGCGTCCTTTGCGCCCATCTTCCAATAATATCAAGTAACTATCCCCGTCTTTAATCCGTTTGAAATCATTGAGAGTAAGTTCTCCCCACCAGTGATCTTTTCGATCCACGATGAGGCGATAATTAACATCCACAATCAGATTCCCGTCGTTAGCGTTGTAAAGGTGTCCGGTTGGCATTGTATCTCCTTTTTACAAAATTGCAAGGTTGTTACGATGAATGGCTTCAGTGCCGTAATCGTAACCTAATGTGTCTTTAATCTTGGTAGAATGCAAACCCCTGATGAGTTTTATCTCTTCGCTGCCATAATTAGTCAGCCCACATCCAAAGCGCTTATCTTCGGAATCATATAGATCAACTGCGTCCCCGCGTTCAAATCTGCCTCTTACCTTAATGATGCCGGCTGGTAACAGGCTACGTTTTTGCTGTATAAGCGCTTGCTTTGCGCCATCATCAATAACAAGGCTTCCTCGAATGCACAAACCTGAAAGAAGCCATCGCTGCCGGCTTTCCTTATGGAGTGTAGCGGGAAGAAATTTGGTACCAATGCTTTCCCCACTGGCAATGCGTGTTATAACATTGGGCTCTCTGCCGCTGGCAATAGTTACTGTAATCCCAGATTCACTTGCTACTCTGGCGGCTTCCAGCTTGGTGATCATACCGCCGGTAGCTGCTTTATTATGGCTTGCGGATGCCAGCGTACGAATATTATCGTCAACCTTTTCAACAATTGGAATCAGTTCGGCGGTGTCGGGATATTTTTGTGGATCCTTGCTGTATAGTCCGTTAACGTCAGATAATATGAGTAGCAAATCTGCGTCAATAAGGTTGGCAACCATGGCTGCCAGTTTGTCATTTTCGCCAAATTTCTCTTCTCGGACTTCGTCAATGGCTACAACATCGTTTTCGTTAACGATGCAAATTATCCCCAAATCCTGCAAAGCCAAAAGAGTATTTCTGGCATTAAGATAGCCGGACCTGTCTGCAAGGTCGTGCTTGGTAAGCAATGCTTGTGCGATTGTGATGCTGTGTTCGCTAAATAATTTATCGTAAATATTCATTAATCGGCTCTGGCCGACCGAAGCGTATATTTGGCGTTCGGCAACACCAGCAAATCCGCTGACTTTACCGGTTTTTTCTTTTCCGGCAGCGCAAGCCCCAGAACTTACAAGAGTAATGACGTGGCCTTGTTTGTGAAGAGATGCGATCTGGTTCACCAAATGGGATATTGCCGCAACATCCAATCGGGGAGAAGAGCTGGTGAGCAGACTGGTCCCAACTTTAACTACAATACGTTGTTTTGTATGATTCAATTTTGACATAAGAAAAATTAAAAACAGATACGGGTTTATTATAGCAACCTGAACTGCTTATGGCCAAGCTTTGTTTAAGCTGAAACCCTGGTATTTATAAAAACAAAAATGCAATATTGTTTATGGTATAAAGAGATATCATTACAATCATGTAATTACCAGTAATACAAAGCATACGGGTCCCCAGCGATATTATCGCTGGGGATTGTTTGTTGAGGTAGATTTCTACGTGTTAATATTATTGATCACCGAGGCCAGGTTAACAACTGGCCCAATGGTGTTTGGGGAAATATATTGCAGTAATTATTATGATTGTAGATTTTTACAACAATCTCGGTTTAGAACAGATAGCTGAAACGCTAAAAAAACGGGAACAAATTCAGGCGGTTATTATGGAAGCAGCGCGCCCTTGTGTGATCGCTGCTTTATCTGTCAAGAATAATAATCCTTTAGCTGTAGTAGCTCCTAATCCACAGAGGGCAATACGTTTAAAGGAAGAGATTGACTTTTGGCTTGGCAGAGAAGCCTGCATAGTTTTGCCGGAAAATGAATCCCTGTTATACCAGCGTTTGCCAGAAAACAGACTAAACGCACAGGAACGGATTGAGGCGCTTGGGAAGATTATTTCCATTAGGTCCAATGATGCACAGCCGGTAATAATCTTGACTGCAAAAACGTTAGCCGCCAAGACTGTAGAACATGGCAAATTTGTAGATTGCTGGATAAACATAAAAACAGGGCAGCAGATTGATCCGATCATAATCATCCAACACCTGCAAAAAATTGGTTACAATATCGAAAGTATGGTAAACGTTCCAGGGACAATAAGCCGCAGGGGAGGAATTATTGATGTATTTCCGGTTGGAAAAGACAAACCCGTACGCATTGATTTCTTTGGTGATGAAGTAGATGAAATCAGGGAATTCGATCCTCTTTCACAACGTTCTACCAGAACCATTGATGATGTTAGTATTGGGCCGGGTAGTGAAACTAGCGCCGCTCTGTTTACTTACGATAAGGAAATAAAGAATCGGTTAGATGCACTACAACTCACAAATTTAGATGAAGAGCATCGCGCAGATACATTTGCCGATATTAACAAGCTAGTAAGTGGAGAGTACTTTCCCCATATATCATATTACGGACCCCTGTTATATTCTGAGTCAATTCTTAATTACCTGCCAGCAAACACTATTCTCATATTTGACGATATTGATTCCATACAATGGACAATATCCAACATTGGCGCTGAAGATTATAAAACCAGGCAAACCTATGTTGAGAATGGATTATTACCCGGCGGCATGCCATCTTCCTATTTTAACTGGCAGGAAATTGAATCACAGGTTAACATAATGCCTTCTTTATTCATATATAGCTGGGAGCCGGAAGCGATTGGAGGGATAATCAGATCAGGTTTTAATCCGGTGGAAAAATACGGTGGCAGTTATGATCGGTTCAAGACGGAAATTGTTAAATTGGCAAAAGAGGGAAAAAGAGTCCTGGTGGTATCCCATCAAGCAGACCGTATCAGAGATATTCTGAACGAAGGAGAAATCATCTCTTCGCTTGCAGATGACAACTCAGGGCATTTATTACCAGGCCAGATATTGTTGGTTAAAGGCATTGTAGACGGTGGATGGAACTTGAATGGAGAAATATTTCTCTACAGCGATTCTGAAATACTCGGCTTTACACGTCAAAACCGCCAGGTCATTAAAAAACCGGGCAAACATACAATCAGCATCGATCGCATAAAACCGGGAGATTTTGTAGTGCATGTAGATCACGGCATTGCTCGTTTTGGTGGTATTACCAACATGCAAAGCGAAGGGATTATGCGAGAATTCCTCGTACTGGAGTATGATGGGCAAGATCATTTATATGTACCTGTTGACCAGATAGACCGGGTAAGCAGATATATTGGATCGGGAGATACGCCTCCTCCTCTCAACCGATTGGGCACCGGGCATTGGCAAAACAGCCGGGAAAAAGCCACTGAAGCTGCAAAGGAAATAGCCGCGGAATTGCTTTCACTTTATTCCCAGCGTGAAATAATAAAAGGATTCAGTTATTCAGAGGATAGTGTCTGGCAGAGGGAACTGGAAGACTCCTTCCCTTATGTTGAAACCCCTGATCAGCTAACTGCGCTTGAACAGATAAAAACCGATATGTCCCGGACAAGGCCTATGGATCGACTGCTGCTTGGGGATGTCGGTTATGGAAAAACTGAAGTAGCTATTCGCGCTGCTTTTAAAGCCGTGCAAGATAATAGGCAAGTGGCGGTGTTGGTACCGACCACTCTTCTTGCTCAGCAGCATTACATAACGTTTTCACAGCGCTTGGCTGCTTATCCGGTTACCATAGAATCTTTAAGCCGGTTCAAAACATCTGGTGAGCAAACGAACATAATCTCCCGGCTTAAAGAGGGCGGTATCGATATTATTATTGGAACGCATCGGTTGCTTCAAAAAGACGTAAAGTTTAAAAACCTTGGATTGATAATAATAGACGAAGAGCAGCGCTTTGGTGTACAACACAAGGAATATCTTAAGAAAAAACGAACTGAAGTTGATGTGTTGGCAATGAGTGCAACCCCCATTCCGAGAACGCTTTATATGTCAATGACCGGCGTACGGGATATAAGTACGATCGAAACACCTCCAGAAGAACGTCTGCCTGTTCATACTATGGTCGTCAGGTATAACCCTCAGTTGATCCGAGAAGCAATCATGAGAGAGGTTGAAAGAAACGGCCAGGTGTTTTTCGTTCATAACAGAGTACAGAGCATTGGAGAAATCAATAGAAAACTAAAAGAGATTGTTCCCGAAGCGCGCTTTTCCCTGGCGCATGGACAGATGGATGAAGATGAACTTGCACAGGTCATGCTAGATTTTACATCAGGGAAAACTGATGTTTTGATATGTACCACCATAATCGAATCCGGGCTTGATGTGCCCAATGCCAACACGCTTATTGTGAATCGGGCGGATAAATTTGGACTTATTCAGCTACATCAATTGCGTGGGCGTGTAGGTCGAGGCACTGCTGCCGGATATGCATATTTTGTTTATGATGATGAAGAAAAACTCACCGAAGATGGGCGCCGGCGGTTGCGCACAATTTACGAACTGGCTCAACTCGGATCCGGGTTCGATATTGCTATGAAAGATCTGGAAATACGAGGTGCGGGCACTTTATTAGGTACGCACCAGAGCGGGCACATTGCGGCGGTTGGTTTTAATATGTATACAGAACTTCTCAAACAAGCTGTAGAGGAAGAAAAGGCACGTCGGGCTGGGATTGCAAACAAAAAAGAAAAAAAGCTTCCTAGCCCGAAGATTAATCTTCCTTTGGTAATGTTGATTCCAGATTATTATGTACCTGATAACGGCGAGAGGTTAAATTTTTATCGGCGTATCTCAGGGATTGATAATTTGAAAGACCTTGAAGATTACACTTCCGAGTTGGTGGATCGGTTTGGAGCATTACCCGAAGAATCAGCTAATCTTATTTACGGGGTAAGATTAAAAATTTTAGCGATGGGCTGTGGGATTGGTCACATTAATATTGAAGGAAACAATCTGGTGATATCACCTTATGATGGCCTTCGTATTAATACTAAAGATAGTCTGATACACGGGAAAGAAGGAGTACGCGTCAGCCCATATCGTATCCAGTTGGATATAATAAAACTGGGATCTAAATGGAGAGGGGAGTTGGAATCACTCCTGAGGCAGAGAATTTCCCTTTTTTGAGATTGCCTCATAAACAGAGCTTAAAACACCATTTATAAACTTGGGAGAACTATCCCCGCCGAAAGATTTTGCCAGTTCAACCGCTTCATTGATGGTAACCTTTATCGGCGTGTTTTTTAAATATAGCAGTTCGTAAATCGACAGCCGCAATATATTACGGTCTACCACGGGTAACTGGGTAAGTGGCCAGGCTGGTGCAAAACGAGTTATATAGCCATCCAGTTGTTCTCGGTTATTGGTGATACCAGCAACAATTTCCCTGACAAAATCTTCGTTGTCTTTAGATAAGCCCGCGCCGTCAAGAACGCTATTAGCGACCAGATCTCCCGTGTGCCCAGCCAGATCGATCTCATAAAGCGCTTGCAATGTCAAACTTCTTGCCTTGCGGCGCGAGCCAACCATGCCTGTTTACTGCTACTCAGTTTTGGACTTCGGCTGTTTGATTTCGATTACCTCTCGGCCTTTGTATGTGCCGCATACCGGGCAGGCGTTGTGCGGTAGTCTCATGGTGTGGCACTCTGGGCATTCCACCAGGGTTGGCATTTCTGCCGTTTTAATGTGACTGCGGCGCTCGTTTTTCCGTGCTTTAGAAGTTTTTCTTTTTGGTAAGGCTCCCATTTATCTCTCCAATCTTAAAATATAATACCAGGGCAATCTTCCCGACATAAAGGTTTCATCGGCTTAGCCAGTATAGCATACTGACGAGCTGCATCAGTAATGTCTAAATAATGGTTCTCATCTATAGTAAAGCTATCTTTGTCTTCAGGTGCATCATTGTACTCGTCTCGGTAAATATCAAGTAACGGGAAATATTCTTCTTCAAAATCAAATTCGAGTTTTCTTTGGAAAATCCCCAGGCACCGCGCGCATTCAAGGTTAACTTCAGTGGAAAGATGAGCCCGGACGAGAATTCCGTTGGAAGTTCGTAGCAACTTAACCGTTCCTGTGATACGGCTCGGTTGCGATTCATCCAGGATAACTGCGTTATCATCTACATGATAATCGCGTACTGCACCCACGCCTTCTTTAAGAAGTTGGGCAACATGGAATTGCATTACAAGGGGTTCGTTCACAATAAAGACTTACTTTAAAATTACATTATATAATTACAGGTAAAATAGCTGCAAATAACTACATTGCATCAGGGACGGACATTCCCATCAAGCGCAGTGTAGAGGCAAATACTGATTTGGCGGCTATTACCAATTTGAGCCGCGCACGTGACAGCTCCGGTTGATCTTTTTGTACAACTCGACATTGCTTGTAAAAGCTGTGGAAAAGAGTAGCCAAATCCAGTGCATAGTAAGCCAGGTGATGGGGTTCCAGTGTTTTAGCTACCAAGCCGATCACTTCAGGGAGTTCCACGAGTTTTCGTATCAAGGCAAGCTCAGAAGGATCATTCAACAGGGTAGTATCTCCGTCGACATGAGATATAGCTTCATCATGTGCCAGGCGGAGAATGCTGGCGATACGAGCATGAGCATATTGGATATAGTAAACAGGGTTTTCGGCGGACTCGCGCAACGCCAATTCCAAATCAAAATCCATCTGAGAATCGGCTGAACGGGAAAGAAAGAAATAACGGCAAGCATCAGCGCCAACTTCCTCTACCACTTCCTTGAGTGTGATTAGTTCGCCACTGCGTTTGGATATTCGCACTAACTCGCCGCCTCGCTTGAGGGTAACCATCTGGGAAATAATTACGTCTAATCGTTCAGGGTCAATATTCATAGCGCTTAATACGCTTTTCATCCGTGATACGTGTCCCTGGTGGTCTGCTCCCCATATATCAATGACACGGTCAAAACCGCGTATGATAAACTTGTTGTAATGATAGGCAATATCAGCAGCGAAATAAGTGGGGGAGCCATCGCTTCTTATTACAACATTGTCTTTGCTATCTCCGAGGCTGGTGGAAACAAACCAGGTGGCAAACTCCTTGTTGGCAAGATAGCCACCTTCCTGCAATATGCTCATGGCTTTCTGGAAATAGCCTTCATTGTATAAAGAGCGCTCAGAAAACCATTCGTCAAAATCAACTTTTAAAATCGAGAGTTCGGTTTTTATTTCGGCAATCATTTTATTCAGGCCCATCTCACCCAGCTCATGAATTGCATCATTTGATGGCATATCGAGGTATTTTCTGCCAACTTCAGCGATTAACTCCTGGGCGATGGTTACCATATAGGCGCCAAAATAACCTTCTTGGGGCACTTCGGCTTCAATGCCGAATTCTTGCTGGTAACGAGCGAATAGTGAGCGTTTGAAAGCATCGATCTGGCTTCCAGCGTCATTAATATAATATTCACGGCTGACAGCGTAACCACACGCACCAAGCACATTGGCGAGAGTAGAGCCAAGTACGGCACCCCGTCCGTGACCAACATGCAAGGGGCCAGTTGGGTTCACACTCACATACTCAACTTGAATTTTCTCGCCTTTTCCGACGTCAATCCGAGTACAACTATCAGGTTGGGAGAGTATCATGTCCACTTGGGAAGAGAGCCATGCCGAAGAGATGGTGAAATTTATAAAACCGGGCAGAGCCACTTCTACTCTGGAGATTTCTGGCATATGAGAAAGATTACGGGTGATTTCATAGGCAATATCAGCGGGTTTTTTGGCCATAGCGCGAGTGCATTTGAGGGGAAGACTGGTTGCGATATCTCCGTGCTCGCAGCGCTGAGGGTGTTCGAGGATAACAGCAGGAACTGGTACCTGTGGTAAAGTTCCTTCAGCCTGTGCCTTCTTGATGGCATTTTCGATTTCAAGAGTCAATTTTTGTTTAAGTGTGAGTATATTAGTCATATCAATCAGAAGAGTAGATTATAACACAGCAAGAAAACCTTTGCGATTTCCTCCGTGTATCGATTAAGAGAAGGTGTTAGCTAATACTGGTTCCCTTATTTTGCCATACTCGTTTGAGTTCTTCAGAAAGTAGCGCATGCCCCGATTTTTCCAGGCTCGGGTCAGAAGAAAAAAGGCTGATTGCTTCTCGTCGTGCTAATTCGAGTAAGGGAACATCGCTGAGGCGCGCCATTTTAAGATCAGGGATACCAGATTGGCGCGTGCCGAAGAATTCTCCCGGACCACGCAATTCAAGGTCCTTTTCTGCCAATTTGAAACCATCATGAAGTTCTTCGATGGCTTTCAAGCGTTCAGCGCCAATTTCAGTTGTATTTTCGGCAAGTAACATACAATAACTCTGGTACGCGCCTCGTCCTACACGACCGCGAAACTGATGAAGCTGGGAAAGCCCAAAACGGTTGGCGCTTTGTATTAAAATAACCGTAGCGTTTGGAACGTCGATGCCCACCTCCACTACTGGTGTTGCAACCAGAACTTCGAGTGTTCCGGAATGAAATTCTTTCATGACTTTTTCTTTTTCCGCTGCTTTCATGCGGCCATGTAACAAACCGATGCGCAGATTTGGGAATATTTCTCGGCTTAGCCGCTCATATTCCTGGGTGGCTGCTTTTGCTTGCAAGGAATCCGATTCTTCTACTAGAGGGCATATAATAAAAACCTGCCGTCCTTCAGAAACCTGTTTGCGTATGAAATTATATGCTTTATAGGTCTCTTCGGGCTTTAGCCACCGGGTTTTGATTATCTGTCTTCCCGGAGGCAGTTCGTCAATTACAGAAAGATCCAAATCACCATACAGCGTAAGGGCAAGTGTTCTGGGGATAGGAGTTGCCGTCATCACCAGAACATGGGGATTATCGCCCTTTTTTCTTAAAGCCTGCCGTTGTAACACTCCAAACCGATGCTGCTCATCGATTACCAAAAAGCCAAGATCTTTAAAGGTCACCTCTTCCTGTATGATGGCGTGGGTGCCAATAATAATATTAACGCTACCATTGGCTATATTTTCTTTAATCTCTCGTTTAGCGGCTGGTTTAATATCACTGGTGAGCAATGTTACCGCAGCGTTTATACCAGGTTCAATTTCAAAAATGTTTGAGTTTCCATTATTCAGCGCAGGTCCAAAGACTGATTCGAGCAGATTAGTAACTGCTTTAAAGTGTTGTTGGGCAAGAATCTCGGTAGGCGCCATTAAAGACGCTTGTCTGCCGGTAGCTACCGTCGCAAGCAGGGCGACTAAAGCAACAATAGTTTTACCGCTGCCAACTTCACCCTGGAGTAGGCGAGACATCGGTATATCCAGCGCCAAATCTCCAAGTATCTCGTTAATTACCCTTTTTTGCGCCGCAGTTAATTCATAAGGAAGACCATTAACAAAGGTGGACAATAAGCGCTGATTTGCTTTAATTGGGCTGGTTTTGTTTACCTGCCACTGTTTCTTTTTTTTCAGTACACCGAGCTGGAGCAAGAACAGCTCATCAAAAGCGAGTCTGATGCGTGCCCGGTCTTTAAGCTCAATAGAATCTGGAAAATGCGCCTGGTTAATTGCCTGGTATACGGGCAGCAGATTATTGCGATTGATAATGTTAGCTGGAAGATATTCTTTAACAAAACCGGAGAACTGATCGACTGTGCTCTTAATGGTTTTTCTAAGAGCTCGCTGATGGAGGCCTTTTGTAAGTGGATACACTGGTACCAATCTGCCTGCGTGAATCAGTTCTTCGGTAGAATCCAGAAATTCCCAGTCTGGAGATTCATATACTGGCCGTCCGTTAAAAAAGCGCACGCGACCACTGAGCACAATTTGGCTTGAACCAGTTAGCTGACGCACAAGATATGGATTATTAAACCAGACAGCGCGGATATTGCCGGTACTATCACCTAGAATTGCTTCAGTGCTGGGACGACCGCCGATATTGACTTTTCTAACCTCCCAGATGTTGGCAATAATTGTCTCTTCTTGACCTTCAGTTAGCTGGGATATAGTTTTCAGACGACTGTAATCCAGATGGCGAAAGGGGAATAAAAAGAGCATATCCCGGATGGTTTTTACACCAAGTCGTGCGAGTTTTTCAGCGTAAACTGTGCTGATGCCTTTTAAAATGGTAACTGGTGATTCAAGGCTGGCCGAAATTGGCTGGTTATCTTTAATAGTCTTAGCAGGAGTATTGGTGCGTTTTGGCCGGGGAGTACTGGCAGCTTCTGTTGATTTAGGAGTAATGATTTTTCCAAGCTGCCCTATCCATGTTTTCCTTTCTTCCGGACTCATGGAGGAATATCTGACTTTGCGAGAAACAATCCGTTTTAAAAGCGATGTTTCCGTTGGTGTCGGAGGCTTAATCAGGTTATGCTGCGTCCAATTATCCAGAAAACGGTCGATACCACCGATTACGGCTGTATCGAGGTAACCTTTCTGGGCTTCGAGCCGGAATATTTTTTGTAGAGTTTCCAGGTCCACCGTCAAGAATCCCTCTCCCTGGTGCGGAAGCTTTTATTGCGACACAAAACGTAATTTAGGTAATTTAATCTCAGGCAAAGATGGTAAAGTAAAAAGCCTTTTTTCTGCCAGCTCGCTGATCGTGCGTTGTGAAATTTCTTCCGCTTTTTTACGTACAGCAACCACCAAAGTCCCCGGGCCGCCATGAACACCAAGCGCTGGGCCCAGTTTCGAGATAGAAATAGGACGAGGCAGGCTGATATTACCGAGGCGGTATTTCATTGATTGAGCTTCATCAGGGGAGGTGGAATGTACTATTGCCATATCTTGTATGTTTGTAATAGAGTTCGCAAGTTCTATCAAACGATCGATTGCTCGATTACGGGTACGGGCTACCCCGATCGGGAAAATTTCTCCATCTCGCATGGTTAGCAGCGGTTTAATATTCAGCATGCTTCCCACAAGAGCTTTTGCTTTTCCAATTCTTCCCCCACGATGGAGGTATTTAAGAGTATCGAATGTTGCCCATATGTGAGTGTTATTTATAGCCGCTTTAATTTCATTGACTATTTTTTCGATTGTATTGCCGGCTCTGGCCATTTGTGCCGCGAGAACAGTAAGCATGCCCATTCCCATAGAAGTTAGTTGGGAGTCTACAACATGAACACGGCTACCTTCTTCAAGCATGTTTTTAGCAGATAAAGCAGAAGCATAAATACCGCTTAATCGACCGGTTACCTGGATCGAAATTATATGATCCACTTCTTTCAGAAGAGAGCGATAAACTTCTGCGAAATCGGCTGGAGGTGGTTGGGAAGTGGTAACGGTTTCTTGCATGTCTACCATACGCCGATATAGTTCATCTTGGGATATATCGATCCCATCCCGGTAGGTTTTTCCATTAAGAAGGACATACGCCGGTACAACTTCTATTCCATACTCACGAATGAGTTCTTCCGGCAAATCTGCAGTAGAATCGGTAACCACTTTAATTGACATGTTAATTCTCCTTTAGGTGGTCTTTTCCCCTTCGAGAATAAACACTCCGACTACGTTTGGCCCCATATAAGTGCCGAGTACCGGGCTCATGGTGGAGCGGATAATTTTATCCTTGGGAAAGATTTCTGCAAGACGTTCCACCAGTGTATTGGCATCATCGGGAGTTGTTGCATGTTCAACCGCTATGGCCTCTATATTGCCAGAGTATTGGGCGGCGAAATTATAAAGATGGTCAAGACCAGCTTTCTTGGAACGTACGCGTGCAGCCGGGGATACTTCTCCATCGTCCAGGGTTACGATTGGCTTGATGGAAAGAAGGGAACCTACCAGCCCCTGTGCCTTGCCAACGCGCCCACCTTTGGCTAGATACTTTAGAGTCTCAAAATAAACATACGGATGGCAACGATTTATATTGGTTCGGACGGAAGAAGCAACTTCTTCCAGCTTGGCGCCTGTTTTGGCTTTCTGGGCAGCGTTGATAGCCAATAACCCGAGTCCCATAGCGGTACTGCGGGAATCGATGACTTCAATTTTTACTCCCTTTTTCTTTACCATGCTTGTGGCACTGACTGCGGATTGATAAGTGCCGCTTAATTTGCCTGATATCACAATAACAACTATTTCGCTAGTTTCTTCGGCCAGCTGGTTATAGACTTCGGCAAAAACACCCGGTGAAGGCTGGGTGGTGGTTGGAAAGACATCTTCAACCAGGCGTTCATAAAACTCATCGGTAGACATTTCTACCCTGTCGAGAAATGACTGTTTGCCAAAGAAAACAGTAAGCGGCACAACAGTTATCCCGAGCGATAGTGCAAGATCGCGGGTAATATCCGAAGTCGAGTCTGTGACTATCTTGACCATTGAAAATCCTCCCAACCTAATTATTCTAGAGACAGAATGTAGTTGTAGTGGCGTTGACCGCCCTTTATTATTTCTGCTTGTAAATGAGGGTACTTTCCGGTTATAGAAGCCGACACAGATTCGGCACCGGCTCCATCTTCGCTTTCGCCATAATATACGGTTACTACTTCGGCTGCTGAGATGTCAATCTGTTCAAAGGCCTGGTTGAGGCTGTTTTGAAGACTGTCATCAGCTGATATAATCTGACCGTCAAGTATAGATATATACTGTTTTTTCTGAATGTCAAGACCGTTAACCTGAGTGGAGCGAACTGCCTGGGTTATTTCAATTGTCGCAACAGAGTTTATGGCTTCACTCATTAATTTATGATTGGTATCAAAGTCTGCATCATAGTCAAAAGCCAACAGGGCAGCAATACCCTGGGGCATGGTTTTACTGGGAACGACGTGTATGTTTTTTTCGGTAAGTTTTTTTACTTGCTCAGCAGCTAATATTATGTTTTTGTTATTGGGCAGGATGATGATATTTTCGGCTGCGCATTTTTCTACCGCCTGGAATATATCCTTGGTGGAAGGGTTCATAGTTTGGCCGCCAGGTACAATAAAACTCACCCCCAGGCTGGAGAACACTTCGGCAAACCCGTCACCAGCTACAACAGCGACCATCGAGATGCCACCAGCAGGAGCTTTTTCTTTTTGCATTTCAATAAAGTCTTCATGTTGTTCGTCCATATTTTGTATATGAACATTATCAAGTGTGCCTAACGTGGTGAGATATCCAATCACCCAGCCCGGATCTAGGGTATGAACATGAATTCTTATTGTCTTATCGTCCCCGACGACAACAAGAGACTCACCGCGTTTTTTTAATTTTGTGGTAATTTTTTCCACATCCAGAGACTGTCCCTTTAGCAGCAAGTTAGTACAATAGCCAAAAGGTACTTCATCATCGCAAATAGATTCTGGAGTGGTGATGCTGTGGGGTGTCAGTGGTACTTTAGATGGAATAATTTGAGGTTTGCGGAACTGCATGGCATCAGCTTCCCCTTTGAGGTATCTGAGTGCTCCATCCAGTATGATACATAACCCCTGGCCGCCAGCATCCACTACCCCTGCTTCTCTTAGCACCTTGAGCAGAGCGGGTGTATTGGCTACAGATTCACTGGCAGCAGTAACAGCTTCTTCCATAATGGAAACAATGTCGCTAGTTCCATTAAGAGACTTGGCTTTGGCAGCTTTTGCGACATCTTTAATTACGGTCAGAATAGTTCCTTCAACCGGATTGCTAATGCCTTTGTAGGCGGTGATAGAAGCTTGTTCAAATGCTTTGGCTATACAGCGGCCATCACAGGTTTCTACTTCTTCAAGGCTGCGAGATAACCCGGCTATTATCTGGGAAAGGATAACGCCACTGTTGCCGCGGGCTCCCATAAGCGCACCGCGGGACATTGTTTTTGCCACTTCGGCAACTGTTGCAGCACTTGGATCTTTGACTTCATCAAGTGCCGAGTGCATGGTAAGGAGCATGTTAGTACCGGTATCTCCATCAGGAACAGGGAAAACATTTAAAGCGTTTACATCGGCAACACTTTTTTCCAGCCATTCGGTTGCGACCAAAAACATTTCGTGAAAGTCCTTACCGCTTAAGGTTCTTGTAAATTGCATATTAATATTAGTCCTTGCTAAGACTTAAAGCCTTGTGATAAAGTATTAGGGTTGCCACGTTGCGGGCATTCTACAACAATTCATCATATCCGTCAAAGGAGTTAACTGAGCACATGAAATGTGAATTCTGTGGTAAAAGTGTACAATTTGGGCATAATGTATCCCACTCAAAAAGGCGCACCAATCGCAAGTGGTCTGCAAATATCCATTCTTCAAAGATTGCAATAGATGGCAAGATTTTGCGTTTGAAGCTTTGTACCCGCTGTCGTCGCACCCAGCGCCGAGTAGCTGCAAACGGATAAAAACGTTTAATCGCTATCATATCCTATTGAAGCCCGGGCTTGTTGTAATGCCCGGGTTACTTGTTGTTTGGACGTGCCTCCCGGTATGTTCCTGGATTCAATAGAAGACTCCAGCGTTATCAATAATACGTCTTTATCGAAAGCTGTCGAAAACTTCTGATATTCATTTAGTGCAAGCTGGTCCAGCGGTTTATTAAGGCTGTCTGCATAATTAACCAGCCTACCGGTAATATTATGCGCCTGGCGGAAACTGAGCCCCTTATTTACCAGGTAATCAGCCACATCGGTTGCCAGGATATAACCGGTGGCAGCAGCATTTTTCATATTCTCTGCTTTCACTTCGAGAGTGGCTACCATACCACTGAATAACTCAAGGCTCAGCAAGACAGTATCAAAGGTATCGAAAATGCCTTCCTTATCCTCCTGGAGATCTCTGTTATAGCTTAATGGCAGGGATTTCATTACAGTGAGCATGGCAACTAGATTTCCGTATACCCGGCCGGTTTTACCGCGGGCTAGCTCGGCGACATCGGGATTTTTCTTTTGGGGCATAATGCTGGAACCGGTGGAATACTCATCGTCCAGTTCTATAAAACTGTATTCGCTGGTGCTCCAGAGGATTATTTCCTCAGCCAATCGCGAAAGGTGCATCATGATGAGAGCACATACAGCATGCAATTCAATTAAATAGTCTCTGTCAGATACAGCATCTATGGAATTGGCACTGATACGGCTAAATCCCAACTCAGAGGCTACAAAATGCCGGTCAATCTTAAAGCCGGTACCGGCAAGAGCTCCGCTGCCAAGAGGTAGAACATCTACTCTTTTCAAGCAATCAATGGCGCGCTGTTTGTCCCGCTCAAGCATTTCGAAGTAGGCCAGCAAATGATGCGGAAAAAGTACCGGTTGCGCATGCTGGAGATGAGTACACCCCGGCATTATTACATCCATATGAGTTTCTGCTTTATCCAGAAGAGAGGTTTGAAAGCTGGTAATAGCCGGTATCAAAGCATTTATGCAATCTTTGGCAAAGAGGCGCATATCAAGTGCTATCTGGTCATTGCGGGAGCGGCCGGTATGCAGTTTGCCGGCTACATCTCCCTTGATTTCAAACAAGCGAGATTCAACCGCCATGTGAATATCTTCGAGTTCCGGCTTGAAAACAAATGTACCGCCTTCCAGTTCCTGCTTGATAGCAATGAGTCCATCTTCAATCTGGCTGGCTTCATCCGGGGTGATTATTCCCTGTTTTGCCAGCATGCGGGCGTGAGCAATTGAACCACGGATATCCTGTGGATATAGGCGGTAATCAAATGGCAATGAAGTAGTGTATTCGATTACTTTTTTACCAGCCGGCTTGGAAAAACGGCTGCGTATATGGCTCATTAGCAGTTACCCTTTTTTTGGCATTGTGCCTGGGTTTTTAGCGGAAGACCCCAGATGTGGATAAAGCCAGGCGCTGCATTCTGATCAAAAAGATCACCTTTATCGTAGGTGGCCAGTGACAGATTGTAAAGAGAATAAGGTGATTTTCGGCCGACCACTATAGCATTTCCCTTAAAAAGTTTTACACGTACGGTGCCGGTTACATAGCGCTGTGTGCTTTCAACATAAGCTGCCAGGTCTTCGCGGTGATTAGAAAACCAGAGACCGTTGTATATAAGATCAGCATATTCCTGGGAAACTTTTTGTTTGAAGTTGCCCTGCTGCTTGGAAAGCACCAGGGCTTCTAAGGCGCGGTGGGCTTTAAGCAGCGTAACTGCAGCAGGTGCTTCGTAGATCTCGCGGGATTTAATACCAACCAGCCGGTTTTCGACCATATCGATACGGCCAATGCCATGTTTTCCAGCAATCTCATTGAGTTTTTGTATCAACTCAAGCCCTTCCATTCTGGTGTCATTGAGTGCAACCGGGGTACCTTCTTCAAAAGTAATTTCGATGTATTCCGCCTTATCCGGAGCGCGGTCAATCGATACCGTCATATCGTAGGCGTCTTCTGGTGGTTCATTCCACGGATTTTCCAGAACACCGCATTCAACCGAGCGCCCCCAAACAGCCGCATCAACCGAATATGGGCTTTTAACGGTAACCGGAACCGGAATACCGTGTTTCTTGGCATAGGCAATGGTATCTTCCCGAGTCATGCCCCATTCACGAGCTGGAGCTACTGTTTTTATCTCAGGCGCCAGAGCAGAAACGCTAACTTCGAAACGTACCTGGTCATTTCCTTTGCCGGTGCAGCCATGCGCAATTGCAGTAGCACCTTCTTGCCTGGCTATTTCCACCATGAGTTTGGCCATTAGCGGGCGTGAAAGAGCAGTAGCAAGCGGGTATTCACCTTCGTAAAAGGCATTTGCTTTTAGAGCGGGGAAGATAAAGTCGTTTACATAACTAAGCTTCGCATCGATTACCACTGCCTTGATTGCTCCTGCATTGAGTGCCTTTTGTTTAACCAGGGTAAAGTCTTTTTCATTACCAACATCAATGGTTACGGCGATAATGTCCGTTCCATATTTCTCTTTAAGCCATTTAATAGCGGCAGAAGTATCTAAACCGCCCGAGTACGCCAAGACTAATTTATCGTTCATTCATAGCCTCCGTTGCTAAAGTTTATCTATTATATAACAAAAGCCAAAGTGTATTATTTGGCGAGTTTTATATCAAATTGCGAGAGAGGAAAGCAATGAGTTCCTGCCTGAATTCTGTATATTCCCAGGTATAATAATGACCAGGTGCTCCGATATAAAAAAGGATATCACCAGGATTTTCCTGGTAAATTCCCAACATGGCTTCCAGGTTTGACCGTAAAATTGTGAACACATCACCATGGCTAAAGGAATCCGCAATTCTTCCGTTATGGCGCATTACCAGGGAGCGTTCGTGTTTAAGGCTCTTTTGTACAACCGTTGGACCAGTTTGGATAGCAAAAACGCGGGGATTATCTTTGAGCCGCCGAAAAGTTTCTTCAACTATAGTTGCGCCGTTACTTTCTCCGGTAAGAAGCACCTTAAGGTTTGGCAAGTTACGGGTAAGGAATGATACCCTGTTTGCCAATTCGGCAGCTTTGGCTGGAAATGCTCCCCAAAAGGCAATTGCTTCGCTAATAGCTCCTTCAAATGAAGAGCGTGTACGTTCGTAATCAACTACCAATATGTTTTCGCCGGAGTCTTTAAGGAAGTTTTCGATTCCTTCCATTACAGTAAGCCAACCTTTGGCATCTGTAACAGAATCCCAGCCGAAACCGCCGGTGTTAAAGATGACAACTGTATCAATATCAGTACATAGTTGGTAGATGCCAATAAGCTGATAAAAATAATCATCAGCGTTGGTTGTGCCTTCTCCGTAAAAGCTGATCGCCTGTTGTCTGGCATCTTCAACAACAGCAGCATCTACTCCGTTGATAGAATCAGCAAGGATATAGAATTTGCCATTATCTTTTTGAAACAGGCGGTAGGGTTCAATGGTATGAGGCGCCGCCAGTACTATTACGAGGCTTGCCAGTACTAAGCTTGCTACGATGATATTAAATTTTCGGATGTAGCCGGGCACATTAAAAACCTTTTATTGATTTTTCCAGAAGACCAAGACCTTTTTCGACTTCTTCCTGTGTAATGATAAGAGACGGCATAATTCTGATTGCGTTGGGCTTCAGGCGGTTGATAAGCAAGCCATTATTCAGACATTTTAATACAAGTTCATCAGCTATGTCTTTTTCAAACTGGAGTGCCTGGAGCAAACCCATGCCACGATGGCTGGAAACAATATCGTAGTGCTGTACCAGGCTATCTAGCCCCTGGCAAAATAATCTACCCATGTCTGCAGCATGTGCCGGCAAATTGTTTTCAATTATATAAGAAACGGTGGCATACGCAGCTGCACAGGTAACTGGATTGCCCCCAAATGTAGACCCGTGTTCACCAGCGCCAAATACCGAAGCACGTTCTCTGGCGGCAATTGCACCCACTGGCAAACCACTACCCATCCCTTTTGCCAGTGTGATAATATCCGGCTCAATTCCAAAATGCATGTAGGCAAAAAGCTCACCGGTTCGCCCAATTCCAGTTTGAACCTCATCCAGGATTAAGAGAATATTTTTTTCGTCACACCATTTTCGGATAGCACGAATATATTCATAATCAGCAATATTTACCCCGCCTTCGCCCTGTACAGGCTCAAGCATTACCGCGCAGGTTTTTTTACTGGTGGCAGCCTTAAGCGCTTCAATATTATTAAACTCGACATTCACAAAACCAGCCGGAAGTGGAACATAAGGCGCTTGGTGGCGAGTCTGGCCACTGGCAGAGACCATGGCAAGAGTTCTGCCGTGGAACGAGCCTAAGGCGGTAATAACCTCGTAAGCTCCATTTAGATAACGGTGCCCGTAACGCCGCGCCAGCTTGACTGCCCCCTCGTTTGCTTCAGTGCCGCTATTGCAGCAAAAGACTTTATCCATACAGCTGTTCTCAACCAGTAACCTGGCCAGATTAAGTTGAGGAATAGTGTAGTAACTGTTGGAAGTGTGAATCAGCTGAGCTGCCTGTTTGCACACAGCATCAACCACAACCGGATGGCAATGGCCGAGCGAGTTAACTGCCCAGCCGGCAACAAAATCAAGGTATTCTTTTCCATTTTCATCCCAGACCTGGTTGCCTTGCCCTCGTACCAGCGTTATCGGTAGACGCTTGAATGTTGGCATATAGTAATTTTTTTCTTCATCAAACCATGTGCTGCTCATAAAAATCCTTAATCCGGGAATATACGCGTACCGTTATTTCCCTCAATTATTTCGTTATAGAGACTGTGCGGGATGCTACCATTAATTATAGAACAAATAGTAACCTTGTTAGAGGCTGCGTCAAGACAAGCGCGGATTTTAGGTATCATGCCACCATAGGCAACTCCGCTTTCTATTAACAGGCGCGCCGTGGAAGCCGGTATATTGGTTATAATCTTACCGCTTTCATCTTTAATTCCATCGACATCAGTCAGAAAAACCAACCTGCCAGCTTTAAGTTCGGCAGCAATAGCACCAGCGGCGGTATCTCCATTGATATTCAGTAGAGAGCGTTCTCCTCCCTGCCTGTCGTACGCATGAAGGCTAACCGGGGATATTACCGGAATAAAACCCCCTGAGATGATTGCCTGTAGCGGTGCAGAATCTACCTTGACCACTGCTCCGACGTATCCCCTGGCGCGATCCTTGATTTTCCCTTGAATCAGCCCACCATCCACACCGCTAATTCCAATTGCTTTACCACCGGCATCCTGGATTGTAGCTACTATTTCCTTGTTTGCCAGCCCGGCAAGCACTGCGGTAACTACATCCAGAGAGGTTTCGTCGGTTATGCGTTCACCCTCATAAAATGTGGTGGTGCAGTTCTGCTTTTTAAGCCAGTTAGTGACCAACGAGGCACCACCATGGATGATTACAACCGGTTGTCCTTCTTTTTGCAGGCGTATGATATCAGTGATTACGGTATCCCTGCTGTTATATACGGAACCGCCAAGCTTGATAACGATAGCTTTTTTTAATGCATTTTCCATATCAGTGCCTTTGCTAAGTTGTGTACTCGCTGTTTATGGTTACATATTCCTCGCTCATATCACAACCCCAGGCTGTAGCAGTGCCTTTTCCAAGGTTCAAGTTCAAATTAATGACTATTTCTTCCTGTTGGAGCTTGGAACGCAGCGAGGATAACTCAAAATCCAGTACTTTACCTTCTTGCCATATTTTAATGCCGCCAATCGTGAGGCTTAACCGGCTTTCTTCAAATGCGGCTCCGCTGCTACCAGCGGCGCTGACAATTCGCCCCCAGTTAGGATCAGCGCCGTGAATGGCGGTTTTAACCAGGTTGGAGCTAGCGATAGCTTTAGCGACAATACGAGCTTCTTTTTTAGAACGAGCGCCGGCAACATTGGCAGTAATAAGCCGAGTTGCACCTTCACCGTCAGAAACAACCGAGCGGGCAAGAAAAATGCAAACGTGGTCCAGAGCTTCCTGAAACACTCTCATTGCACGGGATCCGGTTTTGATAACCTGATTCCTAGCAAGGCCGTTCGCCATGACAAGCAGAGTATCATTTGTTGATGTGTCCCCATCAACAGTAATCATATTGAATGATTTGTTACCAGCTTTTCTCAGGGCAGTTTCAAGGGCTTCCAGCTCTATAGCTGCATCTGTAGTAATAAAGCACAGGGTTGTTGCCATATTGGGGGCAATCATCCCTGCACCCTTTGCCGCGCCGGAAATTGTATAGTCTCCTCCGCCAGATTTCACTTTAACCGCAATTTCTTTCGGGCGGGTATCGGTGGTCATAATCGCTCTGGCAAAGGCTGCCCCACCTTCGTTGGACAGACTTATTAAAGGCAAATGCCATGCTATCAAGTCAACTGGAAGAGGCTTGCCGATAACACCGGTACTCATTGGTAAAGCGCATTCCGGTTTTAAGTTCAGTCTTGCCGCTGCCAGGTCTGCCATAAAACGAGCATCAGCCATGCCTTTTTCACCGGTACAAGCATTAGCGACACCGCTGTTTACTATCAGTGCCTGGATGCAGCTGGAAGGTAGGCGATCACGGCTTATAAGTACCGGAGCAGCTTTTACCCGGTTAGTGGTGAACAGGGCACATGCATTGCATGGTGCTTCAGAATACAGCAGGGCGAGATCCATATTGTGAGGTGGGTGCTTGTTGATGCCGGCATAGGTTGCGCCAGCTTGAAACCCGCGGGAAGAAGTAATACAGCCGTCTTGAATTTGAATAATATTATCAGACATAAAAGTAAAACATACCTCAACAAATACCAAAGAACCGAATAAATAATATATAAGGTTCACTGGTAAAACTAAGTTTAATAGTTAACTGGAAGGATCGGAAGTTGTGCCGGGGACAGGTTTAGAAGGCAAGGTGCGCCGGCGTTTCCAGCCAAGCATGGCAAGGAGTTCGCCAACTGCAACATCACTTCCTTCATCAACCAGGGGAACGTTAGAATGTATACGATAACGGTTTTTACGACCGGTTTTAATCTTGGTTATGTACCCTTCATTTTCAAGGTCATTGATGATTTTATGGGCGGTGCGTTCGGTAATGCCTACGGTATCACCAATCTCCCGCGCGGTGCTCTTGGGTTGTTTGGCAATGGTTGCCAGCACCAGCCCATGATTAGTAAAAAAAGACCAATCTGCCATTTTCTAACATCCTTAATAGACCAAATTACCCAAACCAGAACTGTTTTGACATAATTGACTAAAGACGGTATAATTATACCTGAAATTGTATTCAAGAATTATAACTATAGCATTAATAGTTATGTGTTAACACTCTAGTTATGATTGACATTAGTATTACATTACGAAGTTTAAATTGTCAAGGGAAGAAGGGGGAAATTAGGGTAAAATATGCTGCAGTGCCTTTTATCATTCTTTGTTGGTGGCGGTTTACTGGCGCTTGTGTCGTTTGTGGCACAAAAAGGTAACGCTACATTAACTATTCTTGTTGCCAACATACCGGTAATGTTTCTGCTCAATGTCTTGAGCACATATCGGGTTGGTGGCGTAGATGGCAGCCTGAACTTTGCTAAAGGCGCTTTAATGTATTTGCCCTTCTACATCATCTTCGTGTTGATTACCATGTGGCTGATACCCCGCCTTGGTTTGCCTGGTGCGCTTTTCCCGGGTTTGCCAATATTTGTTATTCCGGCGTTAATCAGAAGATGGCGAGCCCGCATAAATATGCGTGCAAGGCTGGATCAAACTGCGCACCAACTGGCAGAAGCCGCCTACCCGGCGGATAATACCAGCAACCAAAGTGGCGCTACTGCCTAAAATATTTTAACTCACATGAGAGAGGGCTTAAATTAAGCCCTCTTTTTTTATGATTACCCCTTTCAATTACCACGGGTGTATAATTGGGCATCCATAAACTTATGCCATTCTTGAGCACCCCTATTGTAACCCGGAGCACACTTAAAAACATGTTACCGTTGGCTACCCATATACACGTGTCATTCTTTAACAAAGGAAAGAATCTCACACGGATTGTGCCCGTATTATCGAAAACGTTAGTATAACTAACTCCGGATGATATCATCTGGCACTTAAACATCATACATGCGTAAACGATATTACATAATTGATATATAAAAATATCCGCTTGCCTAAAGTGGCAGATTTTTGCTAGACTTTAATCCGCACGTGGGCCGTTAGCTCAGTTGGTAGAGCACCTGACTTTTAATCAGGGTGTCACAGGTTCGAGACCTGTACGGCCTACCAGTTAGCTTCAAAGGGGAAATGCTCCAATCGTAAGAGGCGCCTTTTAAGGCGCCTCTTCTTTTGTTAAAAAGTGCAATCCGGCGCCCTGACTGATAAGAAAGCCAAAATGATTCCCGCCACTACTTGCCTCACAGTCACTTCACAATAAAGGGGGCAAGTATTACGATGAAGGCACGAAAAAACTTTCGGTGGGAAGACATGGAAAAGGGTGGCATTGAACTGGGTCAACTCATTCAACACTACGAGGTGTTTAACCGCAGTGAAGGAAAATCACCCCAGACGGTATCATGGTATAGCGAAGCTCTTAACGCCTTTCTGCGCTGGCTGCAGATGGAGAACATGCCAACCAGGCTTGGTAATGTTGGCGAGAACGAAGTACGTGCATTTGTATTATATCTATACAGCAAAATAATCAGAGGCAAGCCGCTTTCAAAACACTCAGTTGCCAATCGAGTCCGGGCGCTAAGAGGATTCTACTCGTGGCTTGCTTGGAAGGGTTATACCGATGGGCATGTTCTGGCCGATTTCAAGCCACCTAAAACGACACAGTTGCTGGTTGAACCCCTTACACCACAAGAGATAGACCAGTTATTTAGCAATATTAATCAGAGCACGGCTCTCGGAGCAAGAAACGGAGCTATACTAGCGCTTTTTCTCGATACCGGTATTCGATTGTCGGAACTGGCAAACTTAAAAGAAGCGGACGTCCACCTGGACCAGAGATACTTTAAAGTACTGGGCAAAGGTTCTAAGGAACGTATCGTGCCTTTTGGTGCCGATTGCCAGAAGACCTTGCTTCACTACTACTATCATTTCCGGCAAAGGCCGGCTCATCAAGGTATAGACACGTTTTTCCTGACGCTGGATGGTTATTCTATGACGACTACCGCCGTCAAGTCGATGATTAGACGCCTGGCAAAAGCCGCTAATGTTCCAAGGATACACCCTCATCTTTTCCGGCATACTTATGCAACAAGATTCTTGCTCAACGGGGGTGATGTCTTTTTGCTTAAACACAACTTGGGCCATTCTACTCTTATGATGGTAGAGCACTATCGGCACATAGCCAGCAGATGTTCTTTAAGGGAGGAGAAATCAAATCCTGGAACACCGAAAGGAGATGCAGGCACAAACAATAAATCGTCGCAGAAACTACAACCGGTACCTGCGGGAGCTTGTGAACGCTACTTGATTATGCTAAAGTCTTCGGTTGGAAAACTGTCCCATTTCGCTGACTGCCAACAATGGCTTGTTCATTCAGAAGGCACTGCGTTCCATCCTCATTCTCAAGCTTTGATTGATTTCTAGACACTTTCAACTTCTTGTTGATAATCTTCTTCGACCGATAAATCAGATTCCTTAAAATATGACCTTACATAATCAAGATTTTTATATGTCTTATTTTTGTTTGGTACTTTAGGAAGCTCAGGATTGTAATCAAGTAAATAACTCCATAAACAGCTAATATCAAACTCTTCTTTGCAGTATGGACATGCTGGATATGGGGAAGGATTAACCATTACATGATTAATTTCTATAGGTTCAAGTTGTATAGTAACCCAATCCTTTATTAAAAAAACTTTATTGCATTTCCAACACCATCCATATTCACTAGCAGATTTTTTCACTAAATACTTTGATTTAACAATTTCGAAAATACCATTCTCCAAAGCTTTTACTATTGCCTGTGAGCGGTTCTTTGCGTTTAGTTTTATCATTACGTTATAGATGTGATTTCTAACCGTGTTGATGCTGATACCAAATTGTTTCGCTATTTCACTTTGTTCCTGGCCTCTTGCTAACAAAAACAGCACTTGGAGTTCCCGGAAAGTAACGTGAATGTTATTTTCAAGTATGTAGCCTTTGTCTTCAGCGTTGCCTTCAATTAGCCGTATGCCCATGTTTTTACCCCCCCCCTTCGATAGTCAATATAGCCATATAGTAATAACCACTATATAAATTGTACCATGCCCTGCAATAGTCAAAATTACTAGCTTGACCTTGGGTGTATAATGAGAAAGGTATTTTATAAATGTATTAATAATAGAAAGATTGTCTAAAATATATAATACATAAGTTTATGAAATCAGATTTTGTAAAAATAGACCTTCATGTGCACACGCCGGCATCTTCATGCTATAAAGGCCCCAAGAGTGATGATGAGTATTTAAGAATTCTGCGATTTGCACGTTCTAATGATATAAAGATATTAGGTATATCTGACCATAATTCAATTGATGGTTATAAACGGATTTTAAATATAAAAGAGAAATTAGCCAATGAAAGAAAATCCCTTTCATTGATTACCGACTCTAAGCAAGTAAAAAATAGAATATCAAAAATAGACGATGATTTAGAAATATTTAAAAGTATTCTTATTCTTCCAGCAATTGAATTTGAGGTAAGTAACGGAATTCATTTACTAGTTGTTTTTAATGATACAACCCCAATTGAGGATATACATCAGTTTTTATCTAATGGTGGGTACAATCAAGATAATTTTGGAATAGAAGAGCCAAACGTATTATCTAACTGGGATATTTTCAAATTATATGAAGAATCTGCTAAATATGATTGCCTGGTAATTGATGCTCACACTGATTCTAACAAAGGAATATTAAACACAATCCCTCAAGGCAATACAAGAGCTAATTGTTTTAGTTCCCCTTATCTTGCAGCCGTTTGCTATAGGAGTGAGGAGCAAAAAGAAAAACTGGCGAATACAATAAAATCCCAACGCCCATATTTAAGAAAAACACCTCTTCCGTTTTTAAAATTTTCAGATGCTCATATTGCTGAAGAAGTAGGAAAACCGCTGTCTTGGGTAAAAGTTGAAAAGCTGTCATTTCCTTCTTTGAAAATCGCATTTTCAAATCCGTCGGAGATGGTCTCAACAGAAGAGCCATCTATGGCTCGTATATTAGATGACTTAATAAAGTTAGACAATTCGATAGGGATACCCGATGTTTCAGAAGATTCACAATCATTGTTAAAAAAATATATTTGTGCTTTTGGAAATACAGATGGTGGGTATATACTTTTAGGAGTTTCCAAAAATAAAAGCAAAATAGGCTTAGTTGAGAAAAGTGAAGGAGGCGGACATGCATTAAGCCATATTATCAACCCAATTTTTGAGTGTTTTTCTAATATTGAGCCAGCAGTAAGACCTACAATTACTCAATATAACCTACAAAGCAAAAAACATATATTTTCTATTCACGTTCAAAAATCTCCGACTTTAATTAACATTAAGAATGACAGGCTTGTATATTCGATAAAAAAGGGGACAATAAGTGTTTTAAAGGCAACAGAAATTGAAGCAATAGCCCAAGATAAATTATTGGTTGACATTGAAAGTAAAATATCTAATCACCTATTATCTGTTCAAAATGAGTGTTGTTTAATTAAAAATATATTCTGTTGCTTGCCTATTATTCGTTTTTTTGATTGCCATAGCCATGAAGCTATTTTTCGATTTGAAGTAGCTAAGTCGATAAGCCTAGAGAAAAAAAATATTGATAAGCTAAAAAAAATAGGAATTAATGGTACAAGTAGGGGAAATATATACTATTTAGATAATGTAATACCACCTAGATTAACATCTACATATTTAAGATATAGTATTCCGTTATTCACTTTAGCTAAAGTGAAATTAGATATTAAAAGGAAGGAGACAATATATATTGTTCCTGGCGGAGCAGTATTTTATTCTACTAAAAATTTTCAATTCTTTTCCGAGAGTTTACCTAATATATTAAAGATTTCTGGGGATATCAAACCAAGTGCTAAATTTATTGTGGCTTTTTTGAAATCATCTTTTAATCTATGGTATTTAAAGAATAAATTAGATAATATAGATATATTTCAACCTGAGGTATTTAACAATCTAAGGCTACCTGTTATAAATCTTAAACATAGCGATTCATCCCAAGCTATAAATGAGATACACAATAGTATAGATGAAATAATCAAGTTAGAATCTAATTATTTAGTAAAACAGAGGAAATACAATATAAAAGATGACAAGCAAAGAGAGATACTATCGAAGTTAACAACCGAACATAATTCGAAAGTTGATTTAATAGCATATGATATCGATAAACTCATATACAAACTCCTTGATTTATCCGAAAATCAAATAAATGTTATTGAAGAAAACCTCAGATTAAATGACATATACCTTCCGCCACTTTCTCGACATTGTTTTTGCTAACGAACTTTCCACTACACTAATAAACCAAACATGACATAACGGTACACATCAAAGCTAAATCATCCAATTGAGAGGCATGTCTCGTTACTCAGATTTACATTTAGGGATGTAAATTGTATCTTTTAATCAGGGTGTCACAGGTTCGAGACCTGTACGGCCTACTTCCAATCCTCCATTACCGCTTCTATTATCTCTATTTCTCAAATCCCGCAGCCAGGGAACATCCAAAAGAACCATCAAATTCTATAGGTACCTGCTTATACCATTTACACAGACATGCACACTCTCACCCAATGACATATGCCAGTTCCTATCCACCAGGACCTGCACCAACGGCAAGAACGCCTACTACAGATCCATAAGAGCCTTCTGCAACTGGCTGTACAGACAGGGATACATCACCGATAACCCTATAACAAAGGGAGACCCGCCCAGGATGAGGAAGGTCATCCTTCCGAGTCTTACCAGTGAACAGGTAACGTATCTGATAGATCAAGCAGATAATACCCGTGACAAAGCAATCATCAGCCTGCTTGCAGACTCAGGCATCCGTCTTAATGAACTCATCAACATCAAAGAAGAACATATAGACTTCGAAACCCAGAAAATCATTATCTGGGGCAAGGGCGCCAAGTAGCGGAAAGCTCCTTTCACATCAAGAACACTGAATCTCATAAATGAATATTTGAGCACCGCCAATAATGAGCGTTTCAATATGTGGAACATAAAAAGAAGAGGCATCCAGATCATGCTGTATAGACTGGAGAAGAGGATTGGTTTACGGTGTAATCCACATACATTCAGGAGGACTTTTGCCAGTAATTTGCATAGACAGGGACTGGACATAGAACATATCATGAGGCTTGGCGGGTGGGAGAGCCTGGATATGGTATTGAGGTATACAAGGTCAGTGAAGTTTGAGGAGAGTTTGAGGTTGTATCAGGGGGTTGGAGAGATAAAATGCACATTGTATAATTTGTGTACTTGTTGCTGTTAGTAAGTTTTGGAACTCATTTTATGCGATATAGCAAAATATGATTAGATCGACATGAATGTTCCACTAATTAGAGGAGAGAACATCAAGCTAATTTCTTACTTGTCTTCCGCACCGAGCGCAGAATTGCACTTCAGGGCTAATCTTTCTGCCACGTGAAAAACAATACTCATCAACGGATAACAATTCGCTTGATGGCTCTATGTGTTCAACTCGTTCAACATCCTCTATGATAGGTTCGATTTTGTATGATTCATTTTAAGGTTGTTTCCAATGCCAATTCTTTTTACAATCTAAACAGTGCCCTCGCCAGAGATATTCATAACCAAGTTGAAGTTTCTCATTTTCATTATTTGCTTTTTCACTTACCGAATCCACAATGTTTCTACTTTGACAATAGGGGCACTTTTTTAATTTGTAATCCAAATATTCGTCTTCAAATTTTCCTCCACACCCGCCACAAGTATTACTTCTACCAGAAATAGCCCGTCCGCATTTTGAGCAAAGGTTCACACCCTGAAAATGTGTGTGTTGTTTTTGCGAGGTAGCAAAATTACTTGTGTTTCCGTTACTTAATTCAAATTGTACGCCACATTTTGGGCAAAACAAATCATCGTCTTGTACGATAGTCCCACATTTCTCACAAATTGAATTGTTATTGTTTTCGTAATCATATTTTTGTCTGTTGGCATCTTTGTTGGAATATATTATTGACCCTATTAAGCCCCCAGTGGTGAGAACAGCTCCAGTAGCTAATAATGTTAATCCTAGGGTTTCTTTATTTTCACCAGATTTAATCCTGCTTTCGGTTGTTGAAGACCACACAGGTCTTGCTTCTTCAAGAGGTGTTAATTTTTGTAAATTCAAACCTTCCTGCCACTGAAACATCCCGATAGCAATAAAAACTATGCCGAAAGTCATAATTAGCACAAATTTCTTCATTTAGTCTACTCCTAACAATTTTGTAACATATTGTTTGTTTAAATATCCAAATAGTGTAGAAGCAGATATATTCCAATCAGTTACTATGGAATCTTTGTAATTATTACTTTGGCTTCACGCTTCTTTTATTACTTGGCTTAGTTTTTACAGATGTTGTTTTTGGTTTGCTTGAGGTAGACTTTGATTTCGACTGACCGGTCTTATTCTGAGTAATTTTGGATTTTAATGGGGCACTCTTTAAGGTTGATATTTTGGGTTTAAATGTAGCGCCCTTCTTTTTATTACAAGGTGGACATAGCAATTGAAGATTAGCAGGATTATCTTTGCCACCTTTGGAAACAGGAGTTATATGATCAACTTCAAGAATATCTAATGGGAATTCTCTTCGGCACTTCTTACACCTGTAGCCTACTACTCTTGTGGTTCCAAGCCATATATCCTCTTCAATATTTTCTTGGTTCTGATACTTGGCAATATTCTTTTTGTCAGCTTTGCTAAACCGAAGACGCATTTCTATCACACCTCATTATTGATTACTAGCGGATGTATTAGATAATTTAGTACCACATTTAAAACAAAATCTATACTCGTCTTGGACTTCAGTACCACAATTACTACAAGAAGATACCTCAAGTTTCTTTTTATTCAATAAAGTTCTATATTTACACTTAGGGAAATTTGAACAACATAAAAATGACTCTCCCGCATGAGCACCCTTTTTTGCTTCGCGCGTGATAAGTTTACCTTCTTTGCACTTAGGGCATATTTTTGGAGTGACGTCAGATCGTGCGACAATTGTGTTTAACATTATCGACGATTTCGATTGTTCGGAATGCTTAGATTTTACAGTATGGATATGCTTAAGATGATCAGAGAAGTTTGTGATATTTTGGATTTCTTGTATGCTCTGATTAAATTTTGCAACTTCTTCGTCGGTGAATATGACTTCTTTATGACTAACTATCTCTTTGATATAACTATAGCCATTTGAAAAAGCGCTAGTTTCACATATAACTCCTTGAGGTTTTTCCTTCTTAAACTTGCATCCACCCCAAATATAGACTATGGCGAAAACATTCTCGGGGGGTATTGATAAATATTCAGACAACATGATCTTGTGTTTGTAATTCTGCCGAATGGGATTTGGGTAAGAAAACTTGCCACCATTAATAAAAACAGTCCAAGTTTTATCATGTAAGGAGCCGTATATAACAGAATCGCTATTCCATCTTTTTGTTTCTACTACGAAAATCCCATATCGAGAAACTATTACATGATCTATCTGTGTAGAATCATCAGCGTTTTTGATAAGAACATTGTCATATTTACGATGATACTTGGGATCGAGGATGGTCTGCACTAGTTTGGTTTGGGCTTCTCCGATAAATCCCTTGAAAGTAGACTCTATAGACATAATTTGTATTTTAACTCCAGACAAGGTACCTGTCTACAAATAATAACCTTTTATTGATAATAATAGTTCAATTCGAAGGTTTACTCTGCTATTTCAAATTTTCAATCTAAACTTCACAACCCCAAAACTCCTCCCAATACATCACCCATTCCGCCTCACTCAACTTATCGTCCCCTCCCAAGCAGTATACAATGAAGTGAAAAACAGAATGGATAGCGCCTCCCTGAAATAGGATGCATTGATAACTGGGTGAGTAGACTATTAAAACTTGTTGAACGTGCTTCTCATGCATCCTGAAAGTTGATAGGTGGCTACGTTTATCCTATACTTGCAATTGCAACTGATGTGCTCAAAGACAATTGTGATTGCAGGATAGCGCAAAGATTGTATTAACCAAGATGACGATAATCGAAGCACACAATATTAGCAAAAGATTTGGCGATATTACGGCAGTAGAAGACCTGAATCTTGAAGTCGCCGAAGGCGAGGTACTTGGTTTTCTTGGGCCTAACGGGGCAGGTAAAACAACCACCATTCGTATTCTGGCACGTATCATTGCCCCTACTTCAGGATATGCGGTGATAGCTGGCCATCGAACAGATGGTGAAATTGATAGTCTGCATGAAGTGATTGGATTACTAACCGATACTCCCGGCTTTTATGAGAAGTTGAGTGCTCGTCGGAACCTGGAATACTTTGGCGGTTTCTATTCCAACGTTGATGTTGAAGCTCACGTAGAAAAATACCTGAAATTGATGGGGCTATGGGAACGCCGGGAGAGCCGGGTGGGTACGTTTTCCAAGGGTATGAAACAGCGTCTGGCATTGGCGCGGGCTTTACTACACGAACCGAAAGTCCTCTTTCTAGATGAACCGACCGCAGGGCTTGATCCGGAGGCAGCCCAGGAAGTCAGGGAACTGGTGAAACGACTTAGTAATGAAGGGAGAACTGTTTTCCTTTCGACTCATAATCTGACAGAAGCCGAGCAACTCTGTCATCGGATCGCGGTTATACGGACTAAACTGCTAGCCTTAGACACTGGGCTAAATCTGCGACATCGCTTTTTCCGACGTGAGGTAATTATTCGCTTGGTCGATCCGAGTATAACAATTGTGGATGCAGTGAGAAAACTTACCTTTGTCGAAGATGTAAAAGAAGAAGACGGTCAATTGATTATTGGGTTGATTGAGCCGGACAAAAATCGTCCCGAATTAGTAAAAGCCATCGTTGGCGCCAGTGGTAAAATTCTCGAGGTTTCGGAAAGAGAGCATCCCCTGGAGGATATATATCTGAAACTGATTCGTGAGGAAAAATAAGGTGGGCCGCAAGCGGATTGTTAACATTTTATTGAAAGAGTGGCAATTCTTATTTACAGATATTAACACTACCTTACTTGTTACTATTTTGCCTCTGCTAATTATCGGGCAATTGATTCTTTGTATCTGGCTGGCAGTGAATTTCGCCGGTGAATCAGCCCTTAATATCACAATCTTTCAAAATGCCCTGGCAAATCTCCAAAGAGCTACGCCAGAAGTAGCATTACTATCTGGAGGCGAACGGTTTCAGGTGCTTCTTCTCAGTCAATTCAGTTTCTATATGCTCCTAATTCCAGTAATGATTTCCGTCAGCGTGGCTACCTTCAGTATTGTTGATGAGAAACTTTCGGGAAGCCTCGAAGCTTTACTGGCAACTCCGGTTAAAACATGGGAGCTTCTTTTAGGTAAAACCCTGGCGGGGGCTATTCCCTCATTAATCGTTACCTGGATTTGCTCCGGTATCTTCTTGCTGGCGGTGACAGCGATGGGATGGGGCTATCTCCTTGATATGGTCATGACCCCTGTCTGGTTTATCAGCCTCTTTCTATTCACGCCTGCTGTTACCATTTTAAGTTTTCTGCTGGGTGTTATTGGCTCCTCCAGGGCAAAAGATGCCAAAGGCGCTCAAAATCTTGTAGTTCTCGTGGTTTTACCTGTATTGGCGCTGATTGCCCTTCAAATAAGTGGAATTATCTGGTTTACTGAATTCTCAGCACTTATTATGGCATTTGGTATAGGTGTGGTAGATTATTTTGTATTACGGATTGCTGTACAACTGTTTCAGCGTGAGTCCATTGTTGTTAGATGGCGTTAGTATAACGAATCCTTCTTAATGACTTTGAAAAGACTTATGCCAACGACGACCTTGTAACTCTGGTTATCGTTCTAGTTGCAGGTTTGAATGTCACACTTACTCAACTTGTTACCTCGAATTTGGCGGGGAAGAGTATACGAAAGCTAATCGGATGTAAACATTGATGACCACAAACCCGAATACCTTAATAGCCCTATGCTAGAATAGAAACATGGAACCAAATTTTATTTTCCGAGAGATTCAGAGGGCGAAGAAGAAATCGTCTGTCGTCTTCTCATGGAATGTTTTGGTAAATTCGTTGCACCTGGATACAGTCAGGAGGGTAATTTTGATAGCTTCAATTTGGGGAATTATCGTGTATAATATTCAAGATCAATAATCAAGGGGAAGAGAATGAAAAAAGTCGGTCTGGTATTATTGGCTATATCCGTTATTGCGTTGATTGGAGCGATGATCTGGGTAATGGTAACTGGGGCTGAAAGCATCCCTGTTGTTATGTATGTTATTTTCGGAGCAGCCGGATTAGGTGTCATTATTCTGCTGGCTGTAGCCATATACGAAAGTAAGAAGCAGGGAAAACAGGAAACATTTGAAAGGAGAAAAAACTAAGATGATGGTAGTGACCTCGCCTACGATTCCGGGCAAAAACATTGTTAAGACAATTGGACTAGTAAGGGGTTCAACAATTCGCGCCAAACACTTGGGCAAGGATATCATGGCGGCCTTTAGAGGTGTAGTCGGTGGAGAAATTGGGGAATATACTGAAATGATGGCAGAAGCCAGGGAACAGGCGCTTCAGCGCATGATAAAGGATGCTGAAAGTAAAGGAGCCAATGCAGTAATTTCTCTCAGCTTCGGCACATCTATGGTGATGCAGAGTGCGGCTGAATGTATTGCTTATGGCACAGGTGTGATAATCGAATAATAAAATAATACAAATAAAGTTATTTATATTTCAGCACCAAGGAATCTGCATTGACCACAGGCCAATGCCCCGCCCCAAATCAGGATGCATGCCAGCCTGACTGAGGACTCCTGGTAAAGTTGACATATCTGCTATACCACAGGTAAATATCGTGTCAAAGCAGCCTGGTATTTAAATGCCTTTTTAATGCATTAGCTTTATAATATTGGCTTGCTCATCAAAGGCAGACCAATAACAGCACGGAAGAGTAATAATGTTAAAACGATATGCACTTTATCTGGTCCGCTGGCAGCTCAGCACTCCCATCCTGGCGCCTATTATTGCCCTGGTAAAGGGTTCCTCTTCTATCTTCGGTACAGCCGAAGAGTGGCTGGCAGCTTCAATTGCCAACCTTATCGGCGGGCTTATCTTCTTCTGGGTAGACAAGCTGATCTTTACCTCAAAACTGGGCTCGATCTGGCACGTTAAAGAAAACATCATCTGTGTTGACTGCAATCATCCGGCTGCAAGAGGTTACCGGCTGGTAAAATCCATCAACTATGACCGCAGCAAGGCAGACTCAAAATACAGATGTGAGGCCTGCTCGATCGCCAAGGCCAACCGGCTCAGGCAGAGCGGGGTTGATCTGTACCGTTAGGTCTATCTGACCATGTTGAACGACAACAGTGTTTAGCCGGCAGCAAGGGACATGACAATAGCCCCGTTTACGGCTACGTTGAGAGACTCTGCCCGGGTTCTGTCAATAGGGATGGAATACAGGCAATCAGCTATTTCCTTTACCTGCTGCGACAATCCAGCTGCTTAGTAACCCAGAACTAGCACCAGGCTTTTGGATTTAAGCATGCTGCTCTCATGCTGTTTTTTATAGGCAGAGGGTTGTGTTAATACATCGAAGCCGACTGCTTTACCATCTAGCACGTTTATCATCCCTCCCCCAAGAGAAATCAGCTTTTAAGAAATTGTTTATCACCCCAAATATAGCCCAGATTAGATTCTCGCTTGACAACCCTTACGAGAGACCCTACGATTACTTCGTTAGATAAGGTTTATCTTGTAATGCTTACTCAGGCGAAGGATGATATGGAAACTTCAGAGGGTAAAAGGTTTTACGGCTCGGTAACAGTAAGCAAACGAGGTCAACTTGTCATACCTGTATACGCCCGGAAGGATTTCAATATCAGGGCTGGAGACAAGCTGCTTGTTTTCGGAGACCTGGAAAGAGGGCTTGATCTTGCCACTTTCGACATTATGCAAAAGACGATGGAAGGCACCACGGGCTTATTTCGTGAAGTTGGGTCAACAAATAAACCAAAGAGAAAACCTAAAGGGTAAATATAGCCTGAAAAATATTACCGTGAGGATATCAAATGAGCACAGCGATAAGCCTGGAAAACGTTAGGAAGACCCTGGGGAACAGGGAAGTTTTAAAAGGAATAAGTTTCACCGTAGCAACAGGGGATATCTTTGGCTATCTCGGCCCCAACGGAGCTGGTAAGACTACAACCATTAGAATACTTCTGGGATTGCTTCAGGCTAATTCCGGCAGTTTGGCTATTATGGGTTCGGACATTAATCACAGTGAAACCAGGAGAAAAATCGGCTTCGCCCTCGATCCAGACGGTCTTTACGACAACATGACGGCTGAAGAAAATCTGGAGTTTTACGCACGAATTTATAAATTATTGGATGCCAGACAGAAAATAGTCGGACTCCTTAAAGCTGTAGGCCTAAGTGACAGGGCAACAGATAGGGTTGGCGCCTATTCCAAGGGTATGAGGCAGAGGCTAGCTTTGGCTAGAGCCATGGTCCATAATCCCGAGGTACTCGTCTTAGATGAACCTACAGCGGGAGTGGATCCATCGGGACAGATAGAAGTGAGACAAATTATGCTCGACCTGGCCCATAAGGAAAACAAGACTGTATTCCTGAGCTCCCACAACCTGGATGAGGTACAGAGAATTTGCAATCGTATTGCTTTGATTGACCGAGGGGAGATAAAGCTTTATGGTGAAACAGAAAGCCTACAGCGTGGGATGGGTGGTAATACTGTTATAATCGAGACAGCCGGTGAGGCTCCTGAGACATTGCTGGATGAACTAAAGAACCTACCTCAACTGGGGCTGAAGGAAAAGAAAGGAAAAAGCCTCATTTTCTCACCGCAAGAGGGTACAGGGGTCTCGGACATCATAAGCTGGCTAAGTGAGCGTAAGGTAAAAATCGAAAAAGCCACCCGGCAGGAAGCCACACTTGAAGAAATGTACACATCCATCTTAAAAGAGGTAGAGCCGGTATGAGAGACATAGCACTTATAACTACCACCAGTATTGGAAACAACCTTCGAATGAAGATCGTAATCGCTGTGGCAATAGCGGTGGTGTTAATATGCGTTGCCAGTCTAGTGGTAGCCTTTTGTATTTTGGCGATAGCTCCGGCAATGAAGGCAGAAATACCCGATCGGCACATGTTGGAAACCTTTCTCTGTGTAGTCGTTTATGGCTCCTCGCTTATTGGTATCGGAGTAAATATGAACGTGTTTGCCTTCCAGACCATGACAAAGGAAAAGACCAGAGGAAACATAGCATGCCTGTTGGCGACACCACTTAAAGTGAGCCATATTTGGATAGGTAAAAGTCTGGCAGTTTTCCTACCTGGGTTAGTTTTAGGAGAAGTCCTTGGTTTAATTTCACTGCTAGCGGTCAATTATATTTACTTTGTTCCGAGTGTAGGTTTTCTGATCAATCCCTGGATAGTGATCAGCAGCTTTATAGGGGTACCGCTTATCTATCTTAGCTTGAGCCTGCTAGTGCACATAATTGGTTTCAGTGGTAAGCCAGCTACTGGAAATGTTATTGTTCAGGTATTTTTACCCGTCTTTGCTTCGTTAATGATCAACCTGGCAGTACACCAGGTCCTGGATGCCTCATCATGGTCATTCACAGTGACGAATCTTGGCCTGGCTGGGGTGATCGGCGTTATTGCTATTTTATTGAGGCCGCGTCTCACCAGAGAAAGGATTGTCCTCTCGCAATAGGAGCTTGACAACTATGGGCGTTATTATCCAAAGAGACTTCCGGGAACTCAGACAAACCAATGCCTTTCGGATTATGATCATAGTAGCTACCGTGGTTACCATTGCCGCAGCAGCGGGCATTAGTTACGCTTTGAGCAGGCAAGCCTGGTTGGGAGAAGAGTCAGCTAGACCATTGTTGGAATTAATAATAAGTCTGGTTGCATACTTCTTACCTCTTCTTGTACTTATGGCTTTCACCTGGTCGTTTGCCAGCCTGCCTATAACTAAAGAAAAAATCAATGGCAATATTGAGTGCCTCTTAGCTACGCCGATCAACCCCATAGCATTATGGATGGGGAAAAGTGTGGCAATTTTCCTGCCGGGGTTTGGTATCTCTGTTATATCCACATTCCTGGTATTGCTAGTAATCAATTTGACAACGATTATTCCCTCTCTAGGTTATTTTGTACTGCCAGTCCCAGCGATGCTAACCGGCTTTATCATAAATCCCTTGCTGCTCTTTGGACTGCTTGCATTCATGGTACTCGTATCTCTCGCCAATAACCCAGATATAGCAATAGCGCCGTCGTTTATAGTCGGATTTGGATTAATGATGGGACTCCCGATAGGGATTGCTACAGGAGCTATTAACTTAGCCTCATGGGCTTTTGCTTTATGGTATTTTATTGGAACGGCTGTCGTCTGGGTGGTTGTAGGTTATCTTTCCCGCCTCTTATCTAAAGAGAATATCGTGTTATCAAGCAAAGGAAGTTAGCATCGAAGTCGTAATAATCAAGGTGAGAGACTAACAAATACCCTGCTCATTGGATACAATGTGAATAAGCTAACTTCATACAGTACTTAATAGTATTAAATATAGGAAATTTTCTGGTAATGAGTAGTAAACGGAGATGGAAGAGAGACTTATTGCCCCTTGTGGGATGAATTGCGGGTTATGCGTCAGCTACCTGGCGATGAAAACCGACCTTAATAAAAAGGGGTTCGCCAGAAAATACTGTCCTGGCTGCCGGCCGCGTGGTAAAAACTGTACCTTCATGGCACGACAATGTGATCTGGTGGGAAAAGGGCTTGTACGTTTTTGTTATGAATGTGAGAAATTTCCTTGTACCAGGTTAAAAGATCTTGATAAACGTTATCGCACCAAATATCACATGAGCATGATAGAAAACCTCAACTTCATAAAACAGCACGGCATTACAAAATTTTTAGAAGAGGAAGCAGTAAAATGGCGCTGCCCTGGATGCGGCGGGATGATATGCTGCCATAACGGACTGTGTTTAAATTGCAGTCTCGATAAGCTACGTCTAAATAAAAAGTACCGGCGGGGAGGATAATGGTTGAAAGATATCGGTTCACCCGAGAGTCTATGCACGTTGGAAAAGCTGCCGAGTACATATTTTCATTCCAGACCACTGAAGGTGATATCCGCGGGTTTATAGGTAACCAGTATGCCACCTATTACACCGGCTATATCCTGGCTCTATTGATTCAGGCAGGATATGTTGATGATCCGCGTGTGGAAAAGGGGATGCAGTGGCTGCTTAAAATGCGTCAGGATGATGGCGGATGGACAATTCCCATACTAACCCATCATTTCGATGGTAGGACTATGTACCGTTTGACATCATCTTATGAAGAACCAGTGGAACCGGTCAGGTCACAACCTCTTTCACACAACTGGACAGATATGGTGTTAAAAGCGTTTGCTGTTCATCCTGTGTATCGCCAATTAGAAGAAGCCGGAACTGCCGCCAATCTCCTGAAATCAAGATTCTTTCAACCTGATGTTTATTCTTCATACAAGGCAGCCAGCTATTGGACAAGGTTTGTATTTTGGTGGCCTAATCTTTTAACAGCCATGGAGGCTCTATCATTATTGGGATTTGCCGCGGAAAATCCGGACATCAACAAAGGAATCCAGTGGTTCTTCGACAAAAGAAAAGAAGACGGCTTTTTGGACTGTTCATACAACAGCAGGGAAATAAAGCAGAGTTAAAGCTATTATCTCGAGCTTATCTGGCTCGGCTTCAGAATCTGCCGGATGTTGCAATGGTATCACAGATAGGAGGACTAGTATGGCATCATTAAAGGAATATATAGAAGAATATCAAAAACAACTGGAGAAGGGCGTTGTTCAAAAGGCTTATCAAGGCTTGATGGGCTACGTTATGGATTTGAGGATGCATTTTAGCAAGAAATACCCTGATTTTGCACCCGGGAATATTTACCAGGGCTATATGGATATGACATACTTTCCGATTTTCCCAATAGAATTGACAAGCAGAAAATTGAAAATAGCGATAGTACTTATTCATGAAAAAATCAGATTTGAAATCTGGTTAGCCGCACAGAATAAACAGATTCAATCAGAATACCGGAAATTGTTTAAGGAAGATGACTGGACGAAATACCGAATACCCGCAGGTGGAAAAGGCGTTGATTCGATTGTGGAATACACCTTAGCCGATAACCCTGACTTCGGCGATTTGAATGCCTTAACAAAGCAAATTGAGAAAGATACATTGGCTTTTATCGACGAGATCGAGGACTTCTTATATAAACATCATAGCTAGAGCTGGATAAGTACAACAGGTTCCGGGGTCAAGGCTCAATTTGCATTGCCGCTTTTCTTTCTTGCCACCTTATAACGGCTTTACTTATCTCCAAGACCGGGAAGATAGTCCCGGCGAGGAGCGTAACTATCACCCATTCAAGGACAGCTAGGGGATACGTATTGAATAGATCATTAAAGAGTGGCACCTCAATAATGATCCACATCAGCACAATTTGTGAAAGTACGGCGAGATTCAGCCATGTATTTTTGAACATACCAATCTCAAATATAGACTTCTTGTCAGAACGGAAGTTGTAGGCTTTGAAAAATTGGATCATGACTAGTGTAAGGAAGGTGAGGCATTGCGCCTCTACCATGCCTTTGCTGGCCAGCCCCCAAATCTTTATAAATGGTAACATTACATAATAATCTATTGCTTGCATTGATTTAATGGTCTAGAATTAAGCTGATAAATTTTTAAATATTATTTAGCTCAACAGTACTAAACACAGGTAAATAGTGGTTTATTAACTCACAAATATTTATTGTTATAATCAACTAGTCAGGAAATATGAAGAATAAATTTTTACTTGCGCTTTTCATCACGAGCTTTGTTTTACTTGGTAGTATTACTAAGCCTGTATTTGCGCTTAATTACGATCAACTTACTGTAGTAGATGATGCTGGGATTTTTGGAGATCGGATTGGAAGCGTTGAACAGGCGGTTGATGAGCTATTAGCTCTTGGGGCAGATGTTCGGGTCCGGACAATAACAAGTTACGGAGATGCCGGAAACCTGGATCGTTATGAACAGCAAATTGAACAGAACAGTCCTTCATGGACTGATACCGACGGTGTACGTAAAAACAACCTGATAGTGGTTTTGATTGCCCTTGAAGAACGAGAAACGGGTATATATTTTGGCTCATTTTGGGATGATGTACTTGGTGACAAGTGGTTGTCTATACAGAGTGAAATTATGAATGCCTATTTTCGCGAGGGGGAATATGCAACCGGTACTGTTAAGGGGTTGGAGGAGATCCATCGTTTGATCGAGCAGGACGGCCAGGTTGAACCACCCTCTCAACAATCTAGTGTGTTCTGGTGGATTTTGTTGGCTCTTGGGGTCATTATGGCTGTTGGCGCCTTGTTGTTTCTATGGCAGAGGAATCGGAGCCAGGTTAAATCTTCCAGACAAAAAGCCCTGCTTGCCAAACAGGGGGCTGCAGCTGGAATAAATGAGTTGAACGACAACTTGAAGATGCTTGAAATTAAAGTAAATGTAATTGGAGTAAGAGCATCCTCTGACCAGGTAGATAATCTAAGCCGTGAATTGGGTAGAGCAAAACTACTGGCAGCGCAAAGTTCTGAGCGTTACAGTCAGTTAGCCCATAGTGCCGGAAATCCGGAAAATCCCAAAATGGGAGAAGTTGAGCTCAAGAATATCGAAGCTGAATATAGAAAACTTTTAGATAAAGTGGATGAAGCCCGGCAGATTGCAAATAACACAGATGGGCAGGCTGAATCCGTCTTACGTATTATAGATGCTTTTCCAGAAAAGGCAGCACGTACCAGCAGGGCGATAGAAGACGCTCTGACTAAAATTGAACAGCGAAAAAAAGATGGATATAAGACAAAATACCCAGCTGAGCTTCTGTCCGGCGGGAGCCTGATACTCGACCAGGCCAGAAACGAGGCATCTGGCAAGCGGTTTGAACAAGCACTTAAGCTGGTTGATCAGGCTGATGAGCAGATACGAAAATCAATACAGGCTACCGAAAACTTGCCGCAGAAAAAGGAGCAGGCAACGATAGCTATTGGCTCACTGCAACAGCGTATAGAAAAAATTAAGGAATTTATAATTCAGGGCAGAGATAAATTTGAGAGTCTTGCCGAGCAATACAATGAAGACTCATGGCAGTCTGTCCAAGGCAACGGCACTGAAGCTGAGAATAGGGTGATCTGGGCGTTGCAAGCGCTTGAGCAAGCGCGCCAGGCTTGCGATGAGCAACAACAAGAATGGCATTTGGCATTGGAGCTTATCAGTAATGCTAATGTTTGGCTGGATGATTCCCAGGCTCTAATTTCTTCTCTTTTTAAATTAGAGGAGAACCTGAAAATCGAACAAAGCGCCGCCCCGCGGGAGATTGCAGCAGCTAAAGCCGATATCGATTTGGCATGGGATTATATAAACAAGTATGACGAAGATATTCGTGAGAGCCTGGAGGAAGAGCTCAAGGTAGCAGAAGAAAAAAACAACCTTGCCGGGGAAGAGCTGGGAAGTGAAAAACCGGATTATTTTAAAGTCAATAAACTGGCTCGTGAGGCAAACGAATCTGCCGATAGAATACTAGCTCAGGCACGTAACGAGCACGAGGCTGCCGTGCGTCTACGGGCAAAAGCAGAAAGTACCAAACGAGACGCGAGTGCCAAAGTATCGATAGTCAGGGAATACATAAACGACCACCGCGCTGTGGTAAAAAGTAGCGCCATAGGTTATTTGAACAGTGCAGAAGTAACACTAAAACAAGTGGAGAGTGCCGGCAACGCTCAGGATCAGCTTTCGCTGGCAAAAAAAGCAGAAGCAGATGCAGATAAGGCTTACAAAATAGCTAAAGAAGATGTGAACGGAAGCTTCCAAGGGCCATGGCCAATTTCCGGCAACACAACAACCGGCACCTCGATTGATATTGCTCCAATACTATGGACAGCGCTGGGCAGTATACTAAGCAATAGCGGAAACTGGGGATCTCAGCGTCCTGCAAATCCCCGTCCTTTTGGTACCAGCACTGGAGGCAGTCGGCCTTCCGGCCGGTTTTCAACTCCAAGAGGCGGCTCAACAAGCTGGGGTTCAAGAAGTAGCTCCTCCAGTAGCTTTGGCGGAGGCCGCAGTAGAGGGGGTTCTTCGCGCTGGTAGGTTACACGCCCGAGATTGATTGAAACGACCACAAATGTGGAATAGAATAAAAAGACAAATAATCATAATCTAGGAGGCTGACATGGCAAGTTTGTTCGAAAAGGCACGTATCGCAGCCCTCAGCGCTGCCCATTCTTTGCTGGATAAGGTGGTTGACTTAAATTCGATCGGAGCTGTCAAACAATATGTGAGAGACTTGGAAAACGCCCTGGAAGATCTGGAAGATGCCACTGCAATCGCTTCCGGACATGTTCGCACATTGCAGAGAGAAGATGAGCAGATAAACTATCAGATCAAGGAACTCAACCAGAATATCGACTTTATTCTGAGCGACAATAAGCCGGACAATGACTATCTTGCGACACCTCTGGAAGCCAGGCTAATTGGTTTAGAGCAGCGAGCGACTACTAAAGTCCAGGAGATTGATGCTGGGCAAAAAACAGCCAGGGCTCTTTCGGAGGCGGCTTCAACTCTCAGGACCAGGTACCAGAATATGTTACAACAGGTTCAGCGATTAGAAGCAATGGATATGGCTACCAAGGCTAAAGAGAATGCCGCCAAAGCCATTAAGGAAGCGGGCAAGATTGCTTCGACTGGCGGCAACGTGTCTATTGATGCTGTTGCAGATCGTATTCAACGCCGGGCTGACGTTGCTGATGTCAGGTTCGAGAGAGCTTTGGGCGAAATGAACGATGAAGTCAAGAAAGATGTAGTTATTGCTCAAGCTCAAGCCAGGTTGGAACAGCGTAAAGCTCGACTTGGAAGTGGCGGTGAGCAAAAAGCTCTTTAAATAGCAACCGGTAAAGACCGCCGCCAGAGAAATACTTTAAAATGGGCAATCCATATTTGAATACTGGCGGCGTTAGACCTGCCTTAACGATTTGGTATTTTGTTGGCCAATCGTCAACAGATATTGCTACATTCTCCAGCTGGGAATGTAATTCATCAGGTAATTCATCAAGAGCTTCTTTTACCAGCCGCTCGAATTCCAACCGTTCCAATTTATTGGCTCCCTTACAGTACTTAGTGTATGCAATAAATTATATGCCAAGCATTTCTATTTTTATACCTCTTAGCGTAGACAAAAGATACAAAAAGCCTTCAGATATTTATCCACAAACGGTAAAATATATTCTTACTCGCATGAGAGTTTTGCTAGAATTCAAAAGGGTCATTTCTAAAAGGACAACGACAAATTGGGGAAGCTGAAGATGAAAAATCTGTTGATTGCATGGCACAAATCCTAATGGATGAGCCCGATTACTTAGAGCAGATAAAAGAAGAACCTTAAAAAACTAATAAAGTTATTGAAGAAGTAAAAAAGAAGGCTGAAGAGCAAGCTCGTGCTGGTATTCCAGATACCGGAGTCTACAGCATGGTTGTATGTTTCCTCGGTATAGTTGCAGTGGCTGCCATTATTGGATCTATTATTTTAGTGAGCATAAAAACGGACGTGCCGGATGCATTAATCGCATTGGGTTCTGCTGCAGTAGGTGCCTTAGCTGGCCTGTTATCTCCGTCTGCAAAAGGCTCTGAATAAACCACTTGGTTTACGATATCAGATACATTAAACTCTGGGATGCACAAATACAGTGGGGCTTTAGTTGCCCCGCTGTATCATTCGAGTTTGAGTAACCATAAACGAAGTGTTTCTTAGATGATTATTCTCCGGTCATATCTACTATTTCTACCCATTCCGGCAAATCGAAAAGCACAGTATCCGGGGTGACCACCGGGTTGAGGCTTATCCCAATCCATTCAAAAATAGTAACAACATCTCCGGCGTATGATTCCATTCGCCAAACAAGCCCGGTTTCAAGTTCTATCCATACATAGGTGCTCGAGCCATCCGTATAACTGAATTTGAAAACAGTGCAGGCACGCTCATGAGTTATATCATGAATTACATCATGCCCATCAATAGTAACACCTGTGCAAGAGCCATCATCAGCGCACAATTCGCCAAGTTCAATGAGGGCATCCTGCTCTGAAAATGAATGCAGATAAAATTTGGTTAAAAGTGAAGTTATTGCCGTGAAGTCAGCACTTTCATCATTTGCTCTTACTTTGGGAACGATTGTTTCCATGGGCACAAGCAAGTATGCAAAACCGGAATCATAAATAATGGTAAGTTCCTCAAAGCCATCAGGGCTTTCGATATCAAGATCAATGCGGGCTTTTTCACCCGCTTTCCAATAGGTAAATACTATCAATTCCTCGCCTTCGGTAATGTTTATGACGTAATATAAATTAGGCCCTAGCTCATCACGTACTTTAATCACCTCAAAAGGCAGGGAAGCTGCTACCTGACCGTCTATAGATAAAACCAGCTTGTATTCACCGGCTGGAAAGCCGACATCCGGCTTACTTAGCAAAAAGGACAAATACTGCGGGCCGTCGACAGTAATTTCGGCGCTATCGATTTCGTAATTGGTTACACCATCAAGTTCGCCTTCAATATAAATCCATGAAGAATTTATGCTTGTACCGGCGGGAGCGTCAACCAGTTTTACGGAGCAGAAGATAGCCTCCGCATTATATTCGAATACGGTATTCGGTCCAATCGGCTTGTTGTCATCCGTAACCGCATTTGCCATAGTAGCTTCTGTGAGCCTGGCAGGATTGCTGATTGCTGTAGTTATAGTTGGCGCATGTGAAGTTACAGGAGTGGTGGCTGGTTTTGTTTGGCTTGTAGATTCCAGAGAAACTACCTTAAATTTCAAGGTTTCAGGTTCTTTTTCATCTATTGTAAGAACCAGTTTATAATTGCCAATCGGGAAACCTGTATTGGGTCTGGTTAAAGAAAACATCAGGTAGCGTGTTCCGTCGGTAGTGATACTGTAACGGTCGATTTCGTAATTGGTTAAGTGTTGTTCCTGGCCGTTTTCATATATCCAGATGCCTGTTACAGTGGTATCGGCTGGAGCGTTGGACAACTTGACCGAACAAAATATCTCAGCGGTGTTCGCATAAAATGTAGTGGTTGGATCTTGTGGTTTGAAATCACCGGTTACTCCGGTGGCCATGGTGGCTTCACTCAGCTTGGCTGTAGTGAAGGAAACTTCTTTGCCGCACCCGATCGTAAGAACCATTACAAAAGAAAGGCAGAACAAGAGCAGAAAACGAAGATTGGAATGTCGCATCACGGTTCTCCTTGTATTAAAATATGTATCTTCACTTAACGGCCAAGAAAATATTGATGAATTGTAAACCATGAAATCAATAATGTCTATATTATTTTCTATTGATATTATCCCAATGCAATAATTTTATTTGCTTATTTGTCAACAATAAATAAAAGGCATAATATGAAGTCATATGGATGCTGAGATAATAGCTGCAATAGCCTTAGGGATTGGATTAGCTGCCAGTGCTGGGTTCAGGGTATTTATACCAATGCTGGTGGCTAGTATTGCTGCTCATTTTGGGCTTTTTCCGGCTCAGGAAAGCTTTATGTGGTTGGGAAGCTGGCCAGCTATGATCTGTTTTGGAACTGCAACAGTTATTGAAATAGCGGCCTACTATATACCGTTTGTAGATAATCTCCTGGATAATATTACCATACCGATGTCTGTAGGGGCAGGTACATTGTTGCTGACTTCGGTGCTTCCTATTGATGATAACATGCTGAAATGGCTGACTGGCTTTATTGTGGGTGGCGGTGCGGCTGCTACAATACAAAGTGGTACCGTCCTGGCGAGGCTTTCCTCTACTTCCACGACAGGTGGTTTGGCTAACTCGGTAATCGCAACGGGTGAAAATGCAGCTGCCATTGGCGCTTCGCTACTTTCTCTAGTTATTCCACTTATAATGGTTTCAACGCTTTTATTATTTGTCATTACAATACTGGTAGTATTCCGCAAACGTATCTTCAGGAAAAAAAGAATCTAATCAAACTAGCTGGTTAGGCTATTTTACAAGAACCTTTTATACGATTTACTAATGAAAAAACGCATTCTTTTTATTCCACTGTTACTACAGAATTTTTAAACAAGAGTGTTTCAATTGATTAATTAATGGCATATACTTATTGTAACGTTGCTATTAAGGTGAGGAGGCACTTAGTGGAACTAATAGAACAGTTAACTAAACAATTGGGAGTTAGCGAGGCGCAAGCACAAGGTGGGGCAGGATTACTCTTCAAACAGGCCAAAAGCAAACTCAGCGGTGAAGAGTTTACAAAAGTATCCAACGCTGTACCAGGAATTGAAAACTTGATTAGTGCTGCCCCGGCGAGCGGAGGGGGAATGTTGGGTAGTGTAAGCAAGATGATGGGTGGGGGTAGCAGCTTAGCCGGCCTGGCCGGCGGTTTTACAAAGCTCGGCTTAGGTGGTGGCATGATCGGCAAATTTATACCAATAATTCTTTCCTTTGTTCAGAGTAAAGGTGGCGAGGGAGTCAAGGGTATTTTGGAAAAAGTATTAAAATAGTAGTTTACATAAAGCATTCGCTATTTTTATAGAAATACCGCAGTTAATTAAGCCATCTATAAGATGATAGCGCCTATGCAGGCGCATTTTTGAATAAAAACGAGCTGATAATAAGCTCTGGGGGAGGGTGTATGCTTATCAGTGAAGCAATAAGGAAAGAAGTGTTCGATAAGAACGCCAATAAAGTAGAGAAGGTTGCTGATGCTAACACTGATGTTTCGAATTGGACAATTAACCAGTTTATTGTGAAGAGCGGCGTAATTAAAAAAGTTGTTATCGAAATTGATGAAATAGAAAAAATTGGTGATAAAGTTTTTTTGAAGATTACCAAGGACGAAATTGAGAAATGAATAATAGCCAACCCGCAAGTTGGCTATATGGTGCATGGTAAACACTTTGCCGCTTAACGCTAATACAAATTATTTTGCGGTAGGTGTAAAAAATTTGAATAAGCAGGTTTTTGTCGTAACATGAAGGAAATCAACATAAATACTACAGTCAAGCTTAATAATGGTGTCGAGATGCCTATTTTCGGCCTCGGAACCTGGCAAATCACTGGCAAAGAAGCTGAATTGACCGTCCGCTGTGCTCTAGATGCAGGTTACAGGCACATTGACACCGCTGCCGCATATCACAACGAAGAGGAAGTTGGAAAGGCCATACGTGAAAGTGGACGTAAACGAGAAGATATTTTCATAACCACAAAATTATGGAAAGACGACCTTGGCTATAAACCTGCACTCGAAGCCTGTAATAAAAGCCTTGCAAAATTGGGGCTGTCGTATGTTGATCTTTATCTTATCCACTGGCCTGGTGGCCGGCGATTAGAAACATGGAAAGCCATGGAAGAGTTGCTCAAAACCGGCAAGTGCCGCTCAGTTGGCGTCAGCAACTTTACCATCAGACACCTGAAACAACTTATGGAAGACTCTTCAGTTATCCCCGCTATTAACCAGGTAGAATTCAGCCCGTATCTGTATCAACAAGACCTTTTTGATTTTTGCAAGGCAAGCGGAATTCAACTGGAATCATATAGTCCTCTAACCAGGGGAAACAAGCTTAATGATGCACATTTGGTTTCAATCGCAAATAAATATGGTAAAAGCACAGCCCAGATATTAATTAGATGGGTGTTGCAATTGGGGATCGTCGTTATTCCAAAAGCGGCTAAACAGGAACACATAAGACAGAATGCTGATGTTTTTGATTTTGCCCTGTCCCAGGAGGACATGATAACTCTCAGTAACTTCAATGAAAATTTGCGAAACTGTTGGGACCCTTCTTCTATCGACTAAGAAAAATATAATGCAGGAAATAATTGATGGAGCGAGCATAGATGAACAACTTTGAACCCTTTACAGCTCTTGAATTCAGCGCTGCTGACAGCGAAGGCCGCTTGGTAAAACTCTCTGACTTTAAGGGCATTAAAAACGTTTTACTGGTTTTTAACCGCGGCTTTCAGTGACCATACTGCCGAAGGCATATGGCGCATTTGCGCCAAGATTACCGGGAGTTTGTGGATCGGGATACCGAGATTATAGCTATAGGCCCGGAAGATAAGAAAAGCTTTGCCCAATGGTGGAAAGAAAACGATATGCCCTTTATAGGCATTGGCGACCCCCAGCACCTGATAGCTGATCTCTATGGCCAACAAACAAAGCTGATGAAACTTGGGCGCATGCCGGCTATGCTAATTGTAGATAAAAGTGGTAACATCCGCTTCAAACACCTAGGTCAGTCTATGAGTGATATACCAGAAAACCAACGTGTTCTAGCAATAATAGACGCCCTTAATGTTGAGCACCAGGCAAAGAAGTCCGATTGATTAATAATTCTCGCTACAAAAGTGCAGAATGTATTTAACGTGCAATAACTGGTAGTTGTGCTTGCGTAAATTTGGCAGGCTTGTTATGAATAAATCATTGAATGGTTATATTAAAGGTTTTCTCGTTGAGAATTGCTGAATCCAAGTGAGTGCGTTTATATTTAAACTCAATCTGTGTAAAGCCCTTGATAAGCGATTTAAAAACGAAATATTGATTACTTCTATCATCGAGAAGATCTATTCCAAACCAAACACAATTGTTAGCTACTAGTTCAACCATATTTTCGTCGTAGTTAACAAACCAGTCTAACCCTAATCTGGGGTTTCTCGGCAGCGCTATAGTGACCTTCCCCCCAAAACGCCCATAGATACGCGATTGAACGTATGCCTCAGGATATAAGACAAAAAGCGGTGGCTAAGCCTTAGAAATATTTAAAAAAGCAGCTATTAATGAACCGTTTAAAAATTAAAACTATCCTTAACACGGTCAAGAAAACAGATGTTCAATACCATAAATGATTCCATGTTTGGAAGTAGACCACATTTCGTATTGCGGATGATCGAATCCCTGATGGCAGGGCAAACAAGCCTCAGGTTGACGAGCTTCATTTATTGAAAAGCTATGGCGTGTATGGCAGGTTACACAGGCGCTTTCATCCGCTGCTTTTACTTGATTGGAAGAAAGCAAGGCTAATGAGGCAGACAGAATTATTAAGCAAGCAGATAATGTGAACACTTTTTTTATATTCATTATGCCAGTATCTCCTTAATAGCACTATTAATCCTGATTCTTACCGATGATTTACTTAAAATCGAAGCTTCAATGATATCAATCCCGCATCATCCTGAAGTAAATAAGAATTCAATAATTAGAAAATATTAACGCTAAAAATATCTGGGTATATGATAGACTTATATAAAGGGGACGCTGACACTTTAATTTGGAGTACAGGAATATATAGCCGATTAATAATACAATAACCATAGACAGGTTGTTGAAGGGGCGCAAAATGAGCAATGTATATTGCAAGGTGGAATGTGGGCTTTGTAAAGAGGTGTTTATCCTGTCTTCCATGACTCAGCCGTTACCGCAACACAAGCATCTAGGTGTTGAATGCCCAGGTTCCAGCAAACCCGGGAAATTCCTTTCAATTCACCAGAAGAAGCAACCATATTCCAGGTGTTAAAGTCTCAATTCAATAGGTTGCCATATTTAAATACTATCTAAGGATCTTTCATGTGGATTTTTGTAGTAATCGGTTTAATTCTTATTGGAATTGGGCTGTCGGTTCATGTATTCAAATGGTATTTTCTTATTGCTGGTTATAACACCATGCCAGAAGAAAAACGTAAAAAGGTCAACACCGAAGGGTTGGGTCGCCTACTGGGAATTTATTGCTATGTTAATGGTGGCATGTTCATTCTGGCGGGCGTGTTACAAACTTTGGGAATTAAACAAGTGCTGGTTCCAACTATAATATTTTTTTGCATTGCAACAATATTTATTTTAGTTAAAGCCCAGAAGTTCGATGGGAATATCTATAATACAGATGGAAAACTGTTAAAGGGAGCATGGAAGCAGCTGGTTATACCACTTGGTATTGTCTTTGTTGCAGTAATCTTTGTTTGCGTTCTTATGTTCTACTCTACCCAATCAACAAAGGTAACAATTCTTGACGAAGGGATACAAATTCATGGCATGTACGGTGAAGTATACAATTGGACTTCAATTAACACAGTAAAGTTAATTGAAGAAATTCCCACTATTGAAAAACGCACCAATGGTTCTGCTGTCGGCTCAAACCTGAAAGGTTATTTTAAAACAAAAGAATTTGGTATAGTAAAATTATTTGTTAATGTTAATACAGCCCCTTTTGTTTATATTGAAACCACCAATGGGATTTCAATCTTTAATTTGAAAGACGCCCGCCAAACGCAAAACGTGTACAGTGAGATTGTAGAACGATTATCCTAAACGATTCCTTGTAAAAATTGTGCTTTCCGGTATTTTTTAATAATTCGCTGGATCAATAATCGTTAAGCGCTAATTGAATCAGGTAAATTGTTTACCAGTGTATATCAAGACCAATGGTAAACAGGCAGGGTCGGCTTTTAGGTTGAAAATTCTATATTTTCAGTGATATATATCCTTTGATGCAAATTATCGCTCAACCTTTGCCATAAACATAACAAATCGACTTTGCAAATAATCGTGCCTGGCAAAAAAAGAAGGGAGGTTATTGTGGCATCGATATACTTCGTTGGGTCTTATCCGCCTATTATGTGCGGTATTGCTGATTATGCAAAATACATTACTGATGAACTCACAGGTAATCAATGGGGAGTATTATCATTTGATTTACATAAAGTAGTAACGCCTTTGATAACCGATCAGTCTTTAACAGATCATGTCTGGTATGGAATTCCTGGCGGACACCAAATCAACCCCACGATAATGCATTGAAATACGCAGAGGCTTATTCGTGGGAAAAGCAAGCCCAAATACATAAAAACATAGCGTGTCACGTATTATCTTCCGAAAGGGCTTATTTGCCTTAGATGCTATGTAAGTAGAAGATGTAAAACATAGGAGAAAAATAATAGCATTATTTACGGTTGTGAAGGAAAAATCACCTTATCTACATAATATGGCAGTATTGAACACTCTGCACCGCCGGTTTCAGCAGCTAATTCCAGTAACTCATCCCACGGAGGCATAATTTTCTCGCGATTGTTTAATTGATAATCATACTCTTTTACAAATTCACTAGCGTCCAGCACCCATAAAGGCTTCCGTTTTTTAAGTTTTACTTTTATAAGATTATGATTTTGATCGTCACGACACATAATAGGTGGCTTTTGTACATACATTGTATCGGTTTGAATACCAAATCTGGAAGCGTAAGTTGGGCAGGATGGTAGCGCAATCTCTCCGACTGGATATCGATAATGATTAATATGAAAAGAGATGGAATACGGATAAAACCGGCATGCCAAGGGGCGGGATGGGTGGATACGACAACGGTTCCCAAAAAGAAATATGCAAGAACTTCGGCTGGATACAATGTTTTGGTAAAGCTGGCTTCTGTCCGCCGCACTAAAGTGATCTCTTGCATATTCCAGCATCATCCACCAGTCTTCAGCTAAAAACGGATTGCCTTTTCGGTTTAGAACAGGGAATATGACTTTACTGCAACAATGGCCATCCGGGCATGTCGAGCACAATCGCCAGAAAGGTTCTCTTTTATAAAGTTCCTTTACATGTTCGTCGAACCGCGCATTGATATCGCACATCCAGATCAGGTTTTCAGTAATTCCCATATATTATAGCTGCAGTTTAATAACTGCTAATGATTTCATCGTATTTTGTTAGACATTATTTACAACAATCAGGAGAAGCAGTAATATCTTTAACGGCAGAAGGCTCAGGAAGCATTCTTTTGACTATCGATTGCATGCTACTCGAATCATATCCAGCGCATATTAGTTCAATAGCCGGCTTTATGGTAATTTCTGGATTTTGATTGCTGGTTTGTGATTCTTCGATCACTTTTGCATCAATCTGTTCTAACTTTTCATACTGGGGTGAAGATTCATCCATACCGATATCCTGAACAATCTGTTTTTCAATATTCAACCTTGCAGATTCCGGAACAGGTACACGGCTTATCAAAAAACTACCCAATTTTGGCTTCAACTTTTCATGATGCCCCAAAATTGACATTATCCCATCACTCTCGAACCATCCATCTTTTTCTTCAAAGTCAACGATTATGTCTGGCCGAGCCATGTTATAAACGTCTGCAATTAAAGCAAGGTCTTCAAGATTATCCGATACATATAAGGCAAGATCTGCCCATAGATCTACCAGGGCAGTATCTTTCAAATTTTTTATGTTCAGCCACTCCTGGTTTTCACTTAGCTTTTGTGACTGCCAAAGAACTCGGTAGAAGCCGGGGCGAAACGCAACAAACCGTTTGAGCAATTTTGACCGAATAATTATTCTGGGAGTCAGAAATGAACAATAGTGTACGTTTTCGAACAGTAGTGTTTTTGTTGCCTCGGCCTCGGGGACAGTGTCTTGTTTGGGTGGAACACCAGGACCCATCTCTGCCATGGCTGTATCAATTTGGTCATCAATAGCAACAACAGTGTAAACCGCATCTGCCTGTAATTGTTGTATTAACGCTAACACAGCCCAATATTGATAACCAACGCCAAAATCGTTGTTATAATTCTTGATTACTATTTGCTTTGATTTATCTTCAAACTCATCTGCGTCAATATTTGATTTCAGTAAATCAAACAACGGTTGGAATAAAAGTTTCGTAAAATACGTCAGCGGATCAGATAGCAGATCTCGGACGGGAGATTGAACAGTGATTGCTTCCAGATCCATCTTGTTTTTAACGCTGTTACAAACTGATTTCCAACCAAGGCTCAATTCGTTGCTTTTTTCAAGCTCGGTATGTAAATGCTCCTTTATGAAACTAGCGCGGGTTCTATCGAACAGTTCATAGAACGCAGGGCGATGCTCACTTCTTATTGTCACTGCATTGGGCGAAATTCTAATTTGGGGATTGTTTTTAACGTAAGATTCTAATTCTTGCAAATCTCTGCGCCAGCTGGCCATTTTTAACACTCCCTGAGATATTAGTATCCAGAAAATTCATCATATACTTGCATTTCATATTCGTCCGAACTTTCCCATTCTTCCGGGGGTATAAATATCGGTATAAAGGCTGGTTTTTCAACGGTTTCCTGTTGTGCTTTCAAAGCTTTATGCTGCATCATATACCACAAAGGCCATTCGTTTAGCCTAACCATTCCCGTGCCATCGCAGGCCTGGTCGGCAATTTGTTCTATAACAGGACGAGCTGCCACTGTTACAGTTTGCGGATCATCTACATTGGTTAAAAAAGAAATATCGTATGATGATTTCAACTGCATGTTAGCCGGAATATTTACTACGACATACTGATTATCAATCACATAACCGGTAGTATAATCAACTAATTGAAGGCTTAAATAGCCGTTTGCATCTGAATCACCAGTGTTTAACAGCGTGACGGTCACAGTAGTGAGATAGACACGATAAATCCCGCAAACTGCCAGATAAGTGCCCCCAACAGTAGCCTCAACATTTCTTACGCTAACCCACGCCATGCTGGTGGTGGGGATCGAACCATGTTCTTCGCATACCGGGCACGGTGCTTTAATAAACGCGGTTAGTGTAAGAAGTGGGATTATCGTAAAGAAAGCAATGAATTTTTTTTGTGCAGTAAATATTTTCTTCATATCATCATACTACCCCCTACCACAATCAATGCAATCGGAAAATTGCTTCTGCTTTCATTCTACTAATTATAAAGAAAAATATCAAAGATTGTGCATATTTCCAACGTCTTACCAAGGGCTGCACAATCAGAGCAGCCCTTGGTAAATGGGAACCTGATTATTCCCTTCGTGAGTCTATGCGCATGCCAATATTGCTCTCTTTACCAACGCAATTATAACCTGGCCCTTGTATTTATTTGCGTTGTTTGGCGGCAGAGGCACGGCGCCTGTGGCAGCGGCATTACCGGCTGCTTCTGCATTGGCAGCATTGATTGTTTTTCCCTTAATGGAATCTTGCGCGGCAGTGGCAATGCGCGGGATCCCATAGACTCCTCCCAGCACAATGCTTGCATCACTGCTGCTGATAACTGCTGCGGCACTGACCAGAGGAAAATCAATTGCTTTTCTGAACGCAAACTTTTTATAGGCGCTTTTTGTTCCCGTTGCCGGAGCAGGTATTTGAATCTCGGTGATTATTTCATCATCATCCAAATTGTTGATCTTCTCTCCATTGTTACCAAAAAATTCGGTCGCTTCCCAGACTTTCTTTGTGGTGACGATTTTTGCCTTAAAGGCCACTAATGCCGGAGCGGTATCCGAAGGGCAGGGAGCAACACAGCCGTCTATGGCTCCGAATATTGAATGATATCGATTCACACCTGTAAGAGCATTACAAATACCTTGCGGGTCCTTTCGCAAGCATTTGAAGTCGTTAAATTCATTGCGATAGTATATACAACGCGGTTTCTGGCAGATATTTCCTCCGATTGTGCCCATGTTTCTAAGTTCTGGAGACCCGACTGCTAATGCCGCCTGGGCTAAAGCGGTGTATTTTTCTTTTACTATACTCGAGTTGGCAATAGCTGTAAGCGTTGTAAGGGCCCCGATCTTGAGCATACCGCCATCTTCGCGAATATAAACAAGATCAGGTATTGTTTTGATGTTCACTATTACTTCGGGCAGATTATCACTAATGAAACCTTTAAGACAAGTCATCAGATCGGTTCCACCGGCGACGACTTCAGCCTTGCCTTTCGCTAATTCGGCAGTTGCTTGAGATAGTGAGCTAACATTGATGTGAGTTATATTATCCATCTTGCTTCCTCCTAACCCTTGCCTAATGCTTTGAGTACTCTGTCCGGGTTGGCACAGCCATGATCAGTATCAACCCACTTACCGGTAGCATTATAGATTGCGCAAATTATTGAAGCGTAACTGCCAACACAGGGTTCTCCAATACCATGAGCCCCAAGCGGCCCGGCAGCATCATCACCTTCAACTGGCAATAAATGGTGTTTGCTTGGCTTGCAATCCATGGTTGTAAGAAACTGTGCTTCAGTATATTGGCTGCTGATAACCGCTCCAGTAAGGGGATCATAGATATCACCATAGAACAAGGCCTGGTTAATCATCTGTTCAGTGCCTGATCCCATCTGGTTTTCAACGCCTTTCCGGAAGACGATACGGCCAGTACCAACGGAATTCCAGTGTTCGAGAACCTCAACTTGGCCGGTTTCAGGATCCACTGCAACTTCAGCAACTGAAGCACAACCGCTATTGCAATTTACTAGCGTGCCGACTGGTAGCCCGAAAAGCTCCCGCTGTAAACCGCCTCCGTTGTCAGCGCTTGTTGAAGCCCAGCCTGTCCCATAACCAGCAATTGGCGGGGTGCCGGACATAGCAGTCCGATACGTCATCCGCTTGGTGTCGTCATTCTTGTAAAATATTTCACTATTTTTAGCATCCAAATCAGTAATCTTGATTCCCGGAATATCCTTGAAAGGCGCTTTGAGAATGGCTTTAGCAAACACTTTTTCTCTGGCATCTCTGGCTGCATTTACCATAGACGATAGTCCACCGGTGAATGTTGAGCCACCGTGCATGCCGCCATCAAGGGTTACATCACTGTTCCCGTAATCACCACATTGCACGTCTTCATAGTTCATGCCCATAACTTCAGCAACGAAATGCCTGGCTTCGGCGGGGGCGTTGTGAATTCCTGTGCCGCCTAATTCAAAAACGCATGTCCCATCTGCTTTCATCAGGACTAAAGCGCCTCTAGCTATGCCGTTTACAGTCCCGTGGCTATCATGATGGCAGTGTATGCCGATGCCGTGCAGTCTGCCGTCGGCCATGACATTGTTTTCACCGGGTTTATGCCATTTGGAAACATATCCACTTGCTTGAGCCACAGTTTCAAAACACTCATTGACCTCTTTGGCACCATAATACCAATTGGGCGAATCAAGAGCACGCATATCTACAGGCATCAAATTTTTCTTTCGTATTTCATACGGGTTAATGTCGAGATGGGTGGCAAGTTTATCCAAGGCAGCGCTAATGTTTACACCATTTGGCGGGTCAGAGACGCAGCGCCATGCCCCTCTATCCGGTACATTTATATAGGCACCCTTGCCACGCCACTTTACATGTGGAATGTTGAATGTGTGCTGTAAGCAAGGATTAATACCGGCGCCGGTACCATTTGTAAAATACTCAACATCTACAGCCGTGATAGTACCATCTGATTTTGCACCCCAGGTATATTTGGAACGATGATCATGCTGGCGAATACGGAAAAGCATGCTGTGTTTCTTGGTGCATTTAAAGCAAACCGGAGCACCACCAACTGCTTTAGACATGAGTGCAGCCACTCCTGCCTCCCAGTTAGAAAGGCGTGCACCATGGCCAGTGCTGCAATATCTCGCAATAGAGTGCACTTTATTTGACGTAGTTTCCAAATAGTTTACCACTGCACTCTGGTTGCCGTGCAAGTTTTGTGAAGATTGATATACGTAACAATGATCGTTGAGCCAATATGCTGTAGCAATGTACTGCTCGATTGGCGCGTGTTGGTGAGTTGGTGTCCAATACTGTTCACATGTTAGGGTTGTGTCGGCTGCTGAGAAACCTGCTTCGATATTGCCTCGGTCAAAATTGGCGAGTGCAATGTTGGTATTTGCCCGCTTGCCACTCAGGGGGGCGTCATCACCAAGTTCGAACGCTTCATCCGGACCAGTTATTGCAGGCAAAAGCTCATACTCCACGTCAATCAGATTGATAACGCGCAAAGCTTTATACCAGTCATCGGCTACAATGCCAACAATTGGCTGCCCCCAGAACAGTACATCGCTACTGAATATTGTAGGGGAGTCTTCATAAGTCAGGATTGCTTTAACCCCTGGCACAGCCAGGGCTTTTTGAGCATTTATACTTTTTATTTTGGCATGAGTTTCGGTTGCATGTTTACATGCCCCCCAAAGCTTTTTACCTGATAAATAGTCTTCAGTAAATTCCGCTTTTCCTAGTAAAAGTGGATACGTTTTATGCTCGTAGGTTTCGGAGCTTCCCAGTATATTGAAGGGCGTTAAGGCCATTATACACCTCCTTTAACGGCTTCTATGGTTTTCTTGAAGTTTCCGCATGAGCATATATGCCCAGAGAGAGCAAGTCGTACTTCATCTTCGGTCGGATTGGGCTTTACATTAAGAAGACCTTTAGCCGCCATTAAAAATCCTGGAGTGCAATAACCACACTGAACGGCATCGATTTTTTGGAATTTACTTTGCAAGGGACTGAGCTCGTGCCCGTCTGATATCCCTTCAACGGTCTCTATCTGAATTCCTTCAGCCTCGCGTGACAGCTTAAGGCAAGCATATATTGGCACTCCGTCCGCCAAAACTGTGCAAGCACCACATTGCCCCATGTCACAACCTATTTTAGTACCAGTAAGGCCTAACTGCTCCCTCAGAGTCCAGGCTAATGTTTCATGGTTGTTTACCCTTAATAGGTAATTTACTCCATTGACATTGAGTGTTACGATTGAAGGATCAAGCGGCTCTGCAACCAGATGTTCACTTTCTATATGCGTTTTCAGTTCAGAAATCGATCCAAATTCAGTATTATCAAAGGGGCACACAAACTTGGTAATGGTCTCTACTTCACCAGGGTGAGCAGAATCAAGGTGCGATGCCAGCGCGCTGATTGAATCGAATTCCTGGCTACAAACAGGGCAAACAAAAGTAGCTTTTACTGTTGTAACCTGAACTGTTTTGGTAACTTCTTTTGTGACCTCTATCTCTCTGTCTTTGCATGCAGATAAGATAAAGGATGACCCAACAGCAGTACCTCCAACAATGATTCCTGCATTTTTTAGAAATTGCCTTCTTGATACTTGGCTTATTTCATTTTCAGGCATTTATAGTTCCCTCCTTTATATGTTAAGGTGCTTTAGAATCTAATAACATTTCTCTTATAACACCTCACCTCCTTTGGGGTCATTTTTGCCTTCAAGCTGACATTTTGCCCCTTTTTTCTTCCCAGAGATCTACCATTTGTTGGATAAAACCGTCATAACACTGTCCGGGAGCACGACATTCATCCATTCTTTGTTTTGTGGAAACTTTTATACCGATAGTGGAACGTCTTGTTAATGATTCCCGCCTGCTATCAGTGTTTATGAGCCCTACAACCATACCGATAATCCTCCCATTTTTCGATAGTAACCAACTTTTCCCTATATTTTTTAAACCACCTCCTTTTTTGTATTCAAGTAATCATCTTTAAGCTATCAAGCATTGATTTTAATAAGGTGAGATTTTTTCGTTCACATTTGCAGTTGTTAAAGGTCTAATTACCAGAAATATGCTTCGATATATAAAACTTGAAAGTGACGTTATATTCAATATGTTAGTATGGAATCTTAAAAATTACATCGGTCATGCTGGTAAAAGATGATTAGAAACATGGGTAATACGCTGATAAAAATAAATAGATAAATGGGTATTATGGGTACCCTTTTTGGTAAAAGTACTTGTTATTCTTGGAGTCTATTGTATAATGGTATCAGTACATTAAGCAGATTTGGCATGAATGAGAGTGAAACCAATAATGGTCTCCAGATTATTATCGTTCATCCAACTGAAATCGTCAGGCTTGGATTATGTGCTCTATTTGAAAAGTGCGAGTATTTGGTATATCGCTCATTTGAAGCTTGTGACTCTCTTTTTAGCCAACTAAAATGGTTTCCTAATGCGCTTATTTTGGTGCACCACTCACTCTGCCAGCATCAAGGAAGTATTCGTAAAGTAATTGAGCATACCGGAGCAACAATTGCCCTGATAGCATCCAGCGATTTAGCTCATAATGACAGCTTTCAGGATTTATCAGAAAAAATTGAAGAAGGCGTTACTGGTTTCATCGATTTAAATGAACCTTTGCACATATTCCTCTCTAAAATTGAAGATATCGCTTCGGGCAGTTTTGTTATTTCAAAAAGCTTTGTCAGCCAGCTTACCGAAAAAAACGTTCCGAATTACAAAGACATCAATGAAATCCTTAATGACAGAGAATTGGAAATTCTGGACCTGGTTGCCAATGGGAGTACAAATAAGGAGATTGGGCAAAAGCTATATATTTCAGAGCATACAGTCAAATCATATATTAGCCAGATTCTCACCAAGCTTGATCTTAAAAACAGGCAGCAAGCTGCTGTATATTTAATCAAAAACAGAATGGACGTATAGTAACCGCTATCGTAAGCAAATTACAGGCTTTTTCTCACAGAAGTCTTTTTTTATTTTTTATAGAGTGAATTGCGGCTATTCCATGGTCGGGAACTGTTTTCTTAGGCGCCCGAACGCTTTAATTATCTGTTGACCAACTTCAGTATTGTTTTCCACTTCTCTTAACATCTCTTGTGGCGATAAATTAAAAGTTCCACCAATTGCGTGCGGAACTTCTTTCAAATCCGAACTTTTCTTGATTATTAACTTGAGTTCTTTAATCGCAGTTTCCCGAGAGGTATTGATATCCATGTTTGAATGATATTCTCCTATTGAATCCTGGATTAGCGTGCTTGGTTATCGGTTGTGCCAATACCGATAACCAAGCACAAAGATAAAATTAGATTTTTTCTCCAGTACAATCCCTATACGTGGTGTAAATTCAGGGGTTGAAATCAAAAGCCACCGTGTGGTTTCTTGAAAGAACAACAAAATACTTTCAGGAGGTATTTCCCAACAACAAGGCAGTCATAAGGCTTATCGAATCAGTGCTGTTGGAACAGCAGGATGAATGGGAAATTGGCAGGCGGTACTTTTCGCTGGAATCAATGAACAAGACCCTGGAGGGAACCATAGATGAGCCATTGCTGTTGGTAGTAGAGGCATAAAAACATGAGAAATCACCGGTGGCAATTTACACCACTTGACGGGATACTACCTATTAAACCGAGTTTACGGTGAGTTCGAACTGAGTTAGAATCGGTAGACAAGCTTCTGATTGAAATACCGTTATTTACCGTATTTATTCGATAGATGCTTTATAATCTTTATTACTTCTTGAAGCAATAAGTCGAAAAGTCCGGTACCAAGAAATATTAATAATAGCGCAATCCCGAATAGCAACCACCAGATAACTACTGGAATAGAAGCAAATACATTGTTAATTGACCACATCAATAGGCCAGCTATAATTGAATAGAATATTGCTTCTTTTTTACTCATAAAGCGCCATACAGAATTGGCGAGTTGTTTATCCACAGATGTTGAGCTGGTTTAATAGTATACTATAAATACTACCAAAATAGTCGTACGACCGGTGAACAGGGACCGGCAGACGAATTGTCTGCCGGCAATAGATTATGCTATATATCTGCGGAGCGAGTATTATTGATTTGCATTTATCGGTTCTAAACCAGGTTGATGCGTTCCTTTAACAGCGTGATAATTAAAATAGTCGCTAATCTCGGGTGTACCCAAGTAGAAAATTATGAGAGTGCCGATGACAGTTCCAACAGGGAAACTGACAAGTCCAATTATCGCATGAATTATTCCTGAGCTACGTGCACATTGTTTGCCTTGAAATATTCCAACCCCAACGATAAATGAGAATATAAAAAACAACTAAACACAATATAGCTAGCCCCCGAGTACTACAAATAGGCCCCCTATCGACAGTGAGTTTATATACGCACCGAAATACAAATATGGAAAACCAGAGAAGCCATTAATCGCCATGATAACAATTAGCAAAGTTGTGAGTAGCCCAAAGAGTGCGGCAGATGCAATAAAGAATTGCCATGCAGCAACTAACGTAATATATTTTGGCCTTTCCAGGTATCCTCCTTATAATGTTCACCAGATTAAATCCGATTGTTCCCGATTATAATAACGAATATAGCTGTTCATAATTTAGCATCTTTGCAAACAACAAACTGAACCAAACCTGTTTACAAACACTTTTAAATCTTTCCTTTGAGTGGTAAAATTTCTTTGTGCATTTATTGTCGGCAGGCAATTATCTAGCGTCTTATTATCGTATTTTCCTTGACATAGGCACTTGCCTGTACGATAATATGTAATTGCAGACTATTATTATCCACAATTTACACACAGTAAATTTCAGCTGCATAAATAAATAAGTGCCGGAGGGTAGTAATGAAAAAATATCACTCTACCGTCACGCGCAGAGATTTCCTAAAGGCGCTTGGGCTTGGTGGAGCAGGTGCTGGGCTGGCATCAATTCTTCCCCCTTTCACCAACCAGCCAATCAGAGACCTTGATGAGCTGATGTCGCTTCCAATTGCCGGCATGAAAAGACCTTCCTGGGTAAAAACCGTTGAGAAACCAACTGTTGAAATCGATTGGCCCACTATAGAACGTTTTGATTACCACCATGTTATGTGGGCAGCGGGCTTAAAGCGAGCGCTAGGGTCGCAACAATATGACCAGGTTTTTGTAGATGGCCGGGTAAACCGCAGGCAATGGATTGCAGACAATAAGCCCGGCTCCAGGTTACAGGACGTGGCCATGAAAGAAGCTAACCATTACGCTCCTGTATCATTTATAGGGCCACAGACATCACCCACTCCGGAAAGCCTTCAAGTACCTCGTTACGAAGGAACGCCAGAAGAAAATGCTCGGCTGGTAACAGCCTTTATGCGCCTTCATGGAGCAAGCCACGTCGGCTTTGTTGAGCTGGATACTGATACCACCGAAAAACTTATATATTCTTACGATACTGGATCAGGAGAGAAGCAGGGTCCCCGTTTAGATATACTTGATTATGACGTGCCGGTAGAAAATTTGGCAGAAGGTTATCGGATCATACCCAAAAAAGCCAGATGGGTTATCGTATATACTCTTAGAATGGCCGATGAGCTTATGAAGAGGCCAATTACAGAAGTGGGAGATAGATCTCACTACTATATGTATAACCTCAAGTCTCTTCTGCAGGGGCAGCTGCAAAATTTCATGCGGACACTTGGTTATATGTGCCTTGGGGAAGCCGCCAACTTTAACGCTTTGGGTGTACATACCGGTTTTGCTGTAATGGCAGGCTTGGGAGAAATGAGCCGAGTTGGGCATACAATAACTCCTGAATATGGACTGCAGCAAAGGGTTCAAATTGTAATTACCGATCTTCCTTTACCGTCCGGAAAGCCAATCGATTTTGGATTACATGTATTTTGTAAAACCTGTAAAAAATGTGCGGATCATTGTCCGGCGAAAGCCATCAATCCTGCAACGGAACCAACATGGGATAACGGTGGGCTTTTTTATCGAGCCATCGGGATAAAACGCTGGTGGTTAAATGAACCTCTTTGCAACGCATATATCAGAAGGGTAAATGGTTGTGCAACCTGCTTTGCAGTATGCCCATTCTCAAAACGCCATAACATGTCATACAATGATTTATTCAGGAGGAGCGTAGCTTCTAATCCAGCTATGAACAGATTCTGGCGCAAAGCGGATGATTTCTTCTACGGAAGCGGCATTCACAGTGATTCCAACAAGTTTTGGGAGCTTGATTTACCGCCTTTTGGATATGATTGATTCACGCCAACGTTTATAGGAGGGCAGACGAATGTTTTTATCAGGAATGCTGATAGGCATGGCAGTCCTCGGACTGGTAGTGTTCATTGTAATTAAGAGTATCCCTGTTCGCTGGTACGAATGGCTATTGGGAACGCTCGGTCTTGGATTATTGCTATTTTCATTACAAAACACGGTTTCTGCAGGCCAGGAATACTGGCCAGGCGCACCTTTAATATTCTTTTTAGTTTTTGGTATTCCAGCATTATTGATGATTGGTATTGCCATTGGATTGTCAGTTTTCAGGATCCTAAAGTCTAATCATGCAAACGCTGATAACAATATAACCGGTAAATGAAAGTCTATCACCTGGCTTATGACAAAGCAGCAGCTTCGGTAAACATCCATTTTTGGACCAAATGCAGTTTCAATTGCCGTTCTTGTTACGTACCATATAACCACCTCGACTTCGGTTTGTTTGATGATCCTTTATCTATCATGCACGGCGATAAGATAAAAAAACCTGATCAACAGTTTCTTTCTGTAATACGTGTGATGGAATTGCTGCAACCACATGTAATAAAAAGCGCAGTATTTATGGGAACAGAACCATCGCTTGACACTGAAATGCCGAAACTGGCGAAACTATTGCATATAGAGCATGGCAGTTATAACATACTTCTTACCAATGGTTATTATCTTCCAGATATATCACACATCAATGAAATAATAATTTCCATAAAAGCAATGACGCCATCAATTCACCAAAATTACACAGGTAAATCCAACCAACTTGTACTTGATAATTTTAAATCTATATATGCTTCAGGAACCAAGGTACAGGTCGAAACCGTTTTCATTCCTGGTCTGATTGAAGAAGTTGAAATTGAAAATATAGCTAATTTTATTGCCAAAACTGATGAAAATATTCCCCTCAGAATTGATGCATATTTTCCTGTCGGTAATAGCGAGTGGCCTGCCGCAGAGAATATACAAGTACAAAAAGCAGCTGAAAACGCCAGGCGCTACCTTAAAAATGTAAATTGCCTTACTCTTGATATGAAACGCATCGGGGAAAAATCCGTAAGGTTATACTGATATGCCAATTACTCAATGTGTACAAAGCAAACAACCATATATGATACCAAATGAAAATGCTCAGTACTTGCTTGAAAAATACTATCTCGACAATGCTAGTAACGAAACTCCTGAACAATTGATTCGAAGGGTAGCAAAAGTATTGGCATCTACGGAAATTAAAAACGGTGGGCACAGAGCAACTCTTTACTGGGAAGAGACCTTTTACTCGTTATTGTCCAATATGGATTTTTTACCCGGATCACCGTTTTTACTTAATGCGGGCAAAAACTCCGGGCAGCTGGCTTCCTGCCATTGCATTCCGGTTTCTTCAGAAGAAAACAATTATATGGCTTCCCTGGAAATAGCAAAAAGCGTTCAAATCAATGGCAGTGGAACTGCATTTAATTTTTCCAAACTTCCTTCTGCTAGCAACAACAACGTTAGTAAATCCGAAGCCCCGGTTATTCAACTTCTCTACAAATTTTCCCGAGTACTTGGAAGTTTTTTACAGGGTGGAATACGAATCGGTTGTAATACCGCAATTCTAAGTGCCCACCATCCGGATATCAGAGAGTTTATACAAGCTAAAACCGACAAGCAAGTTTTGAATAACTTTTATCTTACTGTCTCGTTAACTGATTTGTTTATGAATTCACTATTGAAGAAGGAAACATACCCTCTATTTGACCCAATATCCGGACAGGAAACAGGCAAAATTGCAGCAGGTGATATTTTTAACGCTATTGTTGAAGCATCATGGAATAATGGTGATCCAGGAGTAATATTTCAGGATACTATTGATGCATCTAATCCTATTCCATCGCTTGGCCAACTAGAGGCAGTCAGCGGTTGCGGTGAACAATTAATGATGGAAGGGGAGTGCTGTTTCCTGGGCAGTATAAACTTGGTAAACATGGTACACCAGAATCAATTAGAAGTAGCCGAAATTAACTGGGGCAAGCTTAAACGCACGGTATGCATAGCTTTAAGATTGCTGGATAATGCTATCGACATTTCAACTTATGCTTCTCCTGAAATCGAACACGTTACAAAACTGGGAAGAAAAGTAGGCTTGGGGATAATGGGCCTGGCAGATCTATTATATTTGCTCGATATCCCTTATAACTCAAAAAAAGCGATGGAAACGACAGAGCAAATTTTAAAATATATCAAAAAGTGCGCATATTTTTATTCTAACCACCTTGGTGACCAAAAGGGAACTTGCCCTGTATACCAAGACGGTAGCCAAAACACCAACAGAAGAAACGCTTCTATCACTACTATTGCCCCCACTGGTACGATTAGCACCATTGCTGGATGTTCTGCCGGAATTGAACCGGCCTTCAGGCTGGTTTACCTGAGAAGGTTGGCGGATGGTAAGGAGTTACTGGAGGTTAATCCCCACTTTGTCAATAATATTATTAGGGAAAAACTCAATGTCTCATTAATTCTCAGGCAATTGCTTTCAGGGAAGCCGCTCCAAGAAATAGGTGGTGTTCCGGAACACATTAAAAAAGTATTCGTTACTGCACAGGATATTTCACCAGAATGGCATTTGAATATTCAGCATTCCGCCCAAAAACATATTGATAATGCTGTTTCGAAAACTGTTAATCTTGATAATAATGCGTCCAGAGCGGAAATCCGGCAAATATATCTCAAAGCGTATAAATTGGGTTTGAAAGGAATCACCGTCTACCGGGACATGAGCAGAGAAAACCAGCCTCTGGTGTGTTCTGGGGAGGGACTTGATTTACTGAACAGATGGTTAAAAGATAAAGGCTTCTAATCAATCCCCTTACAATAAGACTGCGTGCGGGAAAAACTACGTTGTTGTAAATAATTGTTATGGTAAAGGTTGCACACCTTTCGCGTTGACAACGGCTCCTGTAAAATATTTAAAAGACTGCCAATTATACATTAATGTGTCCAGTGCGCCAGAGATCGAGTCTTTATCTGTGCCGGAAATAACCCAACAAGTGTTTTGACATGAGCCCGTACCTGTGGGGTTAAAAGGATTTTGTATTGTATAAATTAGTCCTGTTCCGGAAGTCTCTTCGTGGATACAATTTCCGTTTGAATCGTATATCTCCAGAACGTCTTTGTTGAATCTGCAAAACAACCCAAGCCGGCTCCAGTTATCATTTATTTCGCGTATGGGATCAAATAAATCTGAGCCAATAACAATCAAGTGATGCGTCTGTTTTTCGCTTATGGTTATTTGACTGGATTCGCACATAAATATTTTCTTAATACCCATAGCGATAAGAGCTTGCTGTAATTCATGCGCCTCGTTGTGCCAGCCAACCTCATACCAAATCGTTAAAGGTACATTTATGCCTCCGTATCCGTATTTTAAAGAACTGGGGAAATCGCTAATAATTGCGCTAGCCGAAGGCCGAAAACTCCAATCACGATAGTACCAATGAATGGTATCACCATCTCTTATGCGATAAGCAAGCCCTCCGGCGTTAGATAAAATTCCATTGATATATAAGAACCAGTCCTTTCTTTCAACTGGGTGTTTAAGATAACCACTTGCGATCCCTTGTATGGACGTTACAAATCCTCCACCATACGCAGTTTTAACATCAAGTTTTTGAGACAATAATTCAAGGCAGTTTGTCCCTTCTCGGACAATGACTTCATTATCAAAAATAACATTCCTACCAAAATTTTCACTGACTATGAGTTGGGCAGTTATCTGGGTACTTTGCGCTGCAGAGTTCGTTACTGGGGTTGATGAGAGTTGACCTGTGCAACCGTTAAATACAACAGCGAGTATAAATAATAAACTTACAATAGTAGATTTTTTTATTTCCATCGCCTTCTGGTATTGATGTATAGAAAAGTAATCATAGATGCTATTAGCACAGTGAGTATCAGCCATAACCACCAGCTATTGTTGCTGGTCCTTTCCACAGGATAACCACAACCTGCCAAGGCTATGATTGAATCAGCAGTAGTTTTTTCAGGCATGGCCAAATATCCCTCCGGCAAAGGAGAAGCAAACATAAAAGAACCATCTTCGCTCTGCATGCTAAGGATATATGTCACCGGATTAGCATCATCCTCACCGGTGAGTGAAGCAGTTATATCCAGAGTAGCCAGAGCACTCATAACCCAAGCAGTAGAACTGGTGTTTTCAACACCATAAGATACGTATCCTCCATTTACTCCCTGCATAGTTTCAATGGCTGCAAGCGCCTTCTGGATACGTTCATCATTCGGATTAATACCTGCTTTTATGAGCGCCATAATTGCTGCGGCAGTGTTATCCGGATCACTTTCGTAATACCACTCATTATGAGGTATTGCCCATGACCAACCATTATCGTCTCCCTGGTTTTCTAAGAGATATGAAGTAGTAGCGGTAATGATTTCATCATCAGGTGAATAACCTGCACCTATCAATGCGATTAATGCCCAAAAATCCTCGTTAATACTATCTTTTTCTCCAAATTGAGTTCCGTCATGCAATTTAACCAGGGCATCTATGAAATCCCCACCTGGTACAACATTGTTCCCTTCCCCAAATGAACGAGGTGACTGCCCTGAAGCTACTATCGCTAATACATTTCTAGCCAGATCTGCGGTTATATTGTAAGAATCCAACAGTTGGTGGTTGTTTTGTTTTAGAAAATCAATGGGTGAGGGGGAACCAAATCGGGCTGGATTCTTACCACAAGCGGCCAGAGCCATCACTGCCCATGCTGTGTCAGAATAACTGCCAATACTGCCATCGGTAGCTTGCATCTCTGATAAATATGACAAAGCCTTCTTAATTGGCTTATCTGTGCCTTTGAATGGGTACCCGCTCGAACATGAAGAAAGCACTAAAGAAATGGTTAGAATCAGACATATAGATATTAATCGTGTTTTGCGCGCGTACATATAACCCCCGTGAGACGATAAATCAACTATACTGGATATAAATCAATTTTTGTGTATTTTACGACGGAAGTATTGTACTGTCAAGTATAATAACGTAATCGATAGAGGGTTATTGCTATATTAGATTAATCCCAGTACGCATACACTTCAATTGCCAGCTCGGTTGTGATGGTTACTTCCCATCCAGCTTTTGTTGCTATTTTGCCTTTCTTTATTTTATAGAAAAAATAACCTGGGCTAGTATTCTCGGTATCTTGATAGCTTTTACAGGTATGGTTGTGATAAACATCCGCCACTTCAATACTGATAGCCCAGCTATAATCGGCAATATCATGGCACTCGTTGCTGGATTTGCAATGGGAGGGTACCTGGTGATCGGTCGTAAGCTACATAATAGAATTGATCCAGGTTTATATATTGTCATGGTTTACGGCATAAGTTCAGTGTTTCTTATATCAGGTGCTTTACTGATGGGTGATAAATTTACAGGGTTGGAATTTAAAGCCTATTTATATATGTTGGCAATTGCGATAGTTCCCCAATTTATCGGTCATTCCCGCTTTAACCTTTCGGTCAGGCACCTTTCAGCAACGGTTGTATCGGTAGCCATTTTGGGAGAACCGATGGGTGCATCTATTTTAGCATGATTGATTTTCAATGATCTTCCGGGTGTTCTTGAAATTACTGGGGGATTATTTATAATTATGGGAATTATTTTAGTTATCCATCAGTTTAACCGCTCTAAATAACTTCTTGTACAGATTGTAGTTGAAATATGTATAAGAGTATACAAGAAAAATTATGGCTAGTAACAATAAGGAGGGAAGATTATGGGGGATCCCAGAGTAGATAAACTTGCCAATATGCTGGTTAACTATTCAGTTCAAATCAAGCCGGGAGAAAAAGTAGCAATTACAGGTGATACAGCAGCTGAACCATTAATAAAAGCGGTTTACCAGCATATTTTGCAGGCTGGCGGCTTTCCATTCACTCTTTTAAATCTCAATGGTATGGACGAAATATTTTATAAGTATGCCAGCGATGATCAATTGCGGCACATTCCCCCAGCACAGGAATTACTAATAAATACATATGACGCCAGAATTGCTTGCTACGCCGAAACAAATACCCGGGCTCTTTCCAGCGTTGATCCTTCTCGCATGGCAATCTTTGATCAGGCTCGGCGCGGGTTGATGGATACAATGATGAGACGCTCTGCATCAGGCGATTACAAATGGACGTTAACTATTTTTCCAACTAATGCGTGCGCACAGGATGCAGATATGAGCCTGGAGGAGTATGAAGATTTTGTATACGGTGCTTGTATGCCGGACCAAGATGATCCGATTGGATACTGGCAACAATTTAGCGCCTGGCAAGATAAAATAATACATTGGCTCGACGGTAAAAAAGAAGTTAGGGTTTATGCGCATAATACTGATTTAAAGATAAACATAGAAGGGCGAAAATTTATTAATTGCGACGGTCGTAATAATGTTCCGGATGGAGAAGTTTTTACCGGTCCGGTAGAAAACGGCGTTGATGGTACAGTGCATTTTTCCTTCCCGGCGATTTACGATGGGCGTGAAGTCACCGGGGTGAGGCTATGGTTTGAAAAAGGAAAGGTTGTGAAAGCAACTGCTGATAAGAATGAAGAGTTCCTCATAAGCAAGCTTGATACCGACGAGGGAGCCAGAAGAGTGGGGGAATTTGCTTTTGGTACTAACGAAGGTATTACAAAATTCACCCGCCAGATTCTGTTCGATGAAAAAATTGGAGGTTCTTTTCACATGGCCTTAGGTGCGGGATACCCTGAAACAGGCAGCCTAAATAAATCAGCTATCCACTGGGATATGGTATGCGATCTACGCAACGGTGGGCAGGTTTGGGTAGACAATCAACTATTTTATCAAAATGGAAAATATGTAATTGACTTTTAAATAACTATGGCTCGATCACCGCGAAAATTGCCAGGTGATCTGAAGCGGTGCTTGGATAAATGGTTATATGGTCAGCTTCCATGCCCGGACTCATCCAGATATAGTCAATACGCTGATAGGGTGCATCAGAACGGAATGTATATGCCGGAGGAGGTTCAACAAGGGAGACAACGTCAATAAAACCGGCACTTGTAAACATTTGTATTTCCTCAGCTCCCGGAACTGCATTGAAGTCTCCCATAATAATAGTGTTTTCAGCCAGGCCGATATATTCAAGAAGCCTGCTTGCCTGAGATTGCCTCACAAGGGTATCTTCTTCAACATGATGAAAGTGGGTTGCTATTACATCAATGGATTCAAGCAAACTTAATTTTATGGTGGCGTGAATGAAGCCTCGTTCTATGGGAAGATCTTCTGATGGTAAGGAAAAGTTTTCCGCATTAGTGATTTCAAACCGGCTGAGAATAGCATTTCCCCACATAGGTCCAGCAGTTGCCCCATATACATACGGCATGTCCAGGCGAATAGAGAGCCATTCAATCATATCCACGCGGCCATTGACCAGCCAGCCTCGGCTTATTTCTTGAAGAGCAACGATATCCGGATTGAAGGCTTCGATATTTTTTGCCAATTCTTCCATGTTAAGATGACCTTTGGTGTTAAAGCCATTGTGCAGATTGTAACACATGAAGTTAATATACCCATTATAAGAAGTGTTTGCTGGAACTGGTTTTTGAAAAGTAACCATACTGGCAAAACTAAACAATAAAAGTATAACCGTAATAGCTGGGGCAAACCATAACCGGAAATCGTATTCGGGCTTAACTGTTTTTGCAAATCCTATTGGTATAACACAAGCGGTAATAATGAAAGCAGCTACCGGTTCGAAAATATGATTATCAAACGGCAACTTTATCTGATAAGTAGCATAGTAACCTAAAATGAAAGCTGCCATTATCAGTATACCAATACCAGTTGGGATTGCAGTGTTGCTGTTATATTTACTGCCTGCTTCCTTTCCGGGCGAAGTTGAATACAAGAGAATAAAGTAAATCAAAATTGAAAGCGAAATCTGACCAAGTAAGAAATAAAGCCCGGCAAGAAGACCGGTTGGAGTCGGAAATATTGTAGAAAGCAGAAGTATAAAAGCCAGTAAATATATTATAGCGCGCGTATAAGCAGGCGGATGAAAGATAAACCATGCAGCAAAAGTAATGCCAAGCAAGTGCCCCAGCATAATCCAACTGAAAACAAGCGGCGTCTCCCAACCTGTAACGGTTGTAAGCCTGGCAATATTTTGAAATATTTGCATTTGCAGGAATAAAAAAGGCCCAATTGAGATTAAAGGCCAGGTTATGGGTAAAGTTGGTCTGCCATGTTCATAATTTTGGATGTTCAATAGCAAACGTCCGTTATACAGAATCAGAAAAAGCACTGTGGTTAATAAAAGTGTAATTAACACAGACCAAAAGCCGTTGTTCCAGGCAATATCATAAGTGCCATGAACGCCATAAATAGCGCTATCCGCAGCTACTCCAAGTAATAGACCCAACGCAAACAAGGCTGGGGCTAGCTTGCCACAGTTCCTTACTCGATCAATATACAACGGGATAAACAATACGAACGAGAGAGTAGCGATGATGGCAAACACCGTATTAACCAGAGGCTCAATCCAAACTGTCTGAAGAAGCAACCGAGACAATGCTAAAATCGCGGTAATGATTATGATAGAACGTTGATATCCCAGAATACGTTTAATAAAACCTGACAAGAATATTGGGCAGAAAACTCCCAGCGCTATAATTCCCAGCAACGGAGCGCTTACAGCAAACCGATCTCCAAGTGTCCAGGTAAGGGATGACACTAATACTCTTATAGATTGAAGACCAAAAATGGCCACAATGGCGGGGAAAATCAACTCGAATATAATCGGTCTATTTAATAGCCAATTGTTGTTTTTAGTTAAAGAAGCCCGAATCTCCATATTTAGCCTTGATAATATGCCAGCCGAGCGGGGAGTGTCAATAGCACTTGATAATACTTTACATAATACTTATGATGGCGTTGGCTATAAACCAAATACCGAATCCTGCCAACACAAAGCTGAAAACTATTATCAGAATAGATTGAACCTGGCTGGACCAGAGATTATTGTAGCGGTGAAATAATACCGACGCTGTTGAATACCACAGGAAATTAGGCAGTTCAATAGCTAATATAAGCCATATCAAACCATTAATTCCGTAAGCGCTTATTTGGGATATAAGGAGTGCTCCGACCGTAGCCCACCAGATTACCATCCCGGGATTAATCAGCGCTGTTAAAAATCCGAGTCTGAATGCGCTTACCGGCAAGTCTTTACCATATTGAAAGACAGTGGACCGCCGTCGAAACAGCATCATGCCCAGAAATATCAGCATCAGTCCGCCGGCGATACCAAGTATGAGTTGAATAATAGTGGACTGCAGGAATCTTGCAAATCCAAAATATATAAGTAGTATAACCGGTACTTCGGCAACAAGTCCACCTATGGCGACCTGGAAACCTGCCCAAGGAGAGCGATAGCTTTTTGCAAGTGTAACCGCAATAACTGGCCCGGGAGTGAGAGCCGCCGCAAGAGAAATAGAAAACGCGCTAATGAGGATAGTAAGCATATTATATTATACCCGGGGATGCCAGCAAGCAACCTTTCGGTTTAACCCTCTGTCTTCAAGTATTGGCTCGTTTTCAGAGCATATGTCGGTTGCACAAGCGCAACGAGGGTGGAAACGACACCCGGTAGGTGGATTGGAAGGACTTGGCACTTCTCCCGGTAAAACAAGCCTGCCTCGTTTGTGCCTGGGGTCCGGTATGGGAGTAGAAAGAATGAGAGCCTGGGTATAAGGATGCATCGGCTCTTTAAAAAGAGCGCCGGGATTACCATATTCGACAATTTTACCCAAATACATAACAGCTATTGTATCACAAACACTCTCAGCTACTGTTAATGCGTGAGTAATGTAAAGATAGGTGAGATTGAACTTCTCCTTCAATTCCTTCAATAGTATAAGAATCTGCGCCTGTATAGAAATATCCAACGCTGATGAACGCTCGTCGAATACTATAAATTTCGGCGTTGTAGCAAGGGCTCGGGCAATTGCTATTCTTTGCCTTTGACCACCGCTGAATTAACGAGGGTAACGATTGATTTGTTTATCACACAAACCCACCAAACCTATCAGCTCAACTACTCGTTCAAGTATTGTCTGCTTGGATCCAATTTTATGAACTTGCATTGGCTCAGCAATAATATCTTTGATTTTCATACGTAGAAATTATGACCAGCCCCCAATAGGGTGCCACCTATACAGTTAGTATTTTCACCTCTGGAGCCGGTGGTTTGTATCCCTTGGCACTGTGAAGCCGGACATGATTATACTCCCAGCGCCACCGTTCGACCAGTATTTTAGCTTCTTTAAGGTTCATAAATAGCTCCCTTTTGAGCAGTTCGTCCTGCAGTTTTACGTTGAATGATTCGTTGTATCCATTCTCCCAGGGGCTAGCGGGTTCTATATAGAGCGTCTTCACTCCAAGGTCAGCCAGCCACTGCCGGACGGCCTCGGCAGTGAACTCCGATCCGTTGTCGGAGCGGATATGCTCGGGTATACCGCGCAGGATAAAGAGCTCATACAACTGCTCGATAACCTCTTTGGAGGTGATGTTTAGGCTACATACAGTGCCAGGCATTCCCGGGTGAACTCATCGATGATGGTAAGTATTCTGAAACTGTCCGCCGCCTGCGGTATGGGACTTGACGAAGTCATAGCTCCAGACATGGTCCTTGTGCTCAGGTCTTAATCTTATACATGATCCGTCACTCAGCCACAACCTGCTCCTCTTGGGCTGTTTCTTGGGCGCTTTAAGGCCTTCCCTGAGCTTGTTGATGATCTGTTCCGGCGTGTATCCCTTCTTTACCATGCTGCCCCAATGTATTTTTAAAAAAGGCTAACACAATGGGTGGATACCTTTATGGGAGGGCAGGTCAGTATCAACAATACGAATTAAAGTCAATCGTTTTTGGCTTGATATGCCTGTTTTTTTATTTACAACAAGAATTGTTGATAATTGTTTATTAACTCTTGTATTTATTGCCGAGAAAAAGCGAGAGGAATGAGTTCACTTAAGGCAGGATGTATATGAATCCCGCGAAAAATGGATGAAGCAGTACCATCTCCTGCCATCGCATTTACAACCTCCTGGATTAAAACCGGGGCTTGAGGTCCGGCAATATGGCACCCAAGAATTTCACCGCTATCCCTGTTAACCACTGTTTTTATAAAACCGTAGTTTTCCTGCATTGCTGCGCCCTTGGCGATTTCGTTATAAAAGGCTGTGCGAACTGTGATCGGGTGTATCTTTTCGGCTTCAGCCTGAGTCATTCCGACGGCAGCTACCATCGGCCGAGTAAAAACTGCTCGTGGCATTGCATGATAATCAACTGGTATTCGCAAGTCATTACCTTTCTTTGTATGGGCACAATTATGCCACGCAATTTCAGCTTCATAATTTGCAGCATGTCGAAACATCTGGATTCCGTTAGCATCTCCAATTGCGTATATACCTTTCACATTAGTAGAAAGAAATTGATTTACCCGTATAAAACCCTTCTTGTCCAGCTGAATTGATGTGTTCCTCATGTCCAGCCAATCAGTATTTGGCTTGCGCCCCATGGCAAATAGCACATGGCTTGTTTCGTATTTTTGCATGTTACCGTTAGTCATTGACACTGTATTTACCTCCCACTCAGACCCGCTTCTAATAACATTTTCCAGTTTTCTGCCGGTATGGATCTCAAGCGATTGTTTTAGAGTCTTTTCCACCAGATCGCTAACTTCCGGTTCTTCAGATGTAAGCAGTCGCTCTTCCATTTCTATCAGGATAACCCTGGAACCCACGGAAGAAAAGAAATGAGCATACTCACAGGCAATATACCCTCCCCCTATAATTACAAGTTGTTTTGGCGCCCCTTGCAGGTCGAGTAAGTTTTCATTCGTTAATATTCCTTCTTGCCCAACAAGTGTTTCATCTGGTACTACGGGACGTGTACCACAAGCAATAATTATAGTGGGAGCAGTAATTTCCTCTCCGGCTACTCTTATAGTATAATCATCGGAAAACTTGGCGGTATCTTCATATAAATCTACTCCGGATAAGCGATGCAATTGGCGATGAAGTTTATTCCGGTATCCCTTCACCGTAAAAGCAGCTCTATCGATAATACCTTTAAAGTCAACCATATTGACCGACGCACTGATTCCAAGCCGTTTAGACCGTTCAATTTCGTAAATAACATCAGCCGGATAAATAAGCATTTTGGAAGGAATACACCCCACGTTCAGGCATGTACCGCCCATGTGGCCATTTTCAATTAAGGCAGTTTTCCACCCATTGGCAGCAGCTGCTTCAACAACTAGCAATCCGCAACCAGAACCGATCACAATGATATCGTACTTTTTCATGCCCACCTCTATTTATATACGGGTTCAACCCTGTATATTAGCCTCATTTTATCCTTAACATATGCATACAAACAAGCAATTGATAGCAAGTAAGTTTACATGCTTTTGAAAATGTGGTTTGATTTAGGTGTATTGCTGTTATAGAATTAGCCAGTTTACCATCGCATAAAAAGCCTGCGAAGCTTAATTTTTTTACCGGGAGAGCATGATGGAAAAAGAAACCGAAGCACTCAGAAAAGAAATATTAGAAGCTCGTGCGATGGCCGATGCCGCAAAAGAAGAAGCTGCAGAAGCTATCAGGGTAAGCAAAGAGGCCTTATCGAGCGCTAAGAACATGATTAAACAGGCACAGAAAGATAGCGCCGAAGCAAAAAAAGCATCTGAAAATGCAGTGAGAAAAGCCGAAGAAGCTATTAGTAAAGCCGAAACTGCCAACGAAAAAGCCCTGGAGGATTTTACAAGGGCAAAAGAAAGTGCAGGAGAAGCTGAAAGCGCGTTTAAAGAAGCGGCTTTAAAAGCTGAAGAGACAATAGAAAAATCTAAAAAAGAATCCAAAGAACTTGCCAGGTCATATGAAGAAGCAATTCAGCGCATGGAAAAAATGATAAAAGAAACTCTAGCTGAAGTAAAAACTACGGTTAAGAATTCGCAAGATTCGTTAAGAAATACTGAAAAAATTGCTGAGGAAGCAAAAACAGAAATACAAACCGCAATTAGCTTCGGTGAACAAGCGATAAGTAAAGTCGAAGAACTAGACAGGATCACTAAAGAGGCTGCAGCTGAGTCAAATAGGGTATCCAGTGACGCTATTGCCAGAGCCGAAGAAGTAAGCCGTGCATCCAGAAAAGTTGCCGATGCGGCAGCTCGCATGAGTGAAGATGCCGTCAAGCGTGCCGAACGTGCTGCCTCAATTGCTCAGGAATCTGCGGCGGGTTATACCAAAAATTTCGAAAAAGCACTTAAATTAGCCAATGACAGTAGCCTGTGGGCCAAAAATACTGCAGAAGAAGCTATCAGACTTTCCAAGGATGCAATTACCCGCATTGAGGATAGTAGTATACAGGCTACTGAAAAGTCAAACGAAGCGGTTAACATAATAAAGCAGGCCACAATAAAAGTTGAAGATACCATACGATCATCCGAACTAGCAGTTGAAAAAGCCAGACAAGAATCAATTGAAGCTTCAAGTCGTGCAATTGAACTAGCTACCCAAGCAAAAACCACTGCCGACCAGGCAATGCTGAATTCTCAAAAAGCTATAGAGAAAGCCCAGTCTATCAGTAGCAGTGCCGTTGATAGCATCAACAGCTGGTCCCAGTCTTGTGAATTGCCTATCTCCCGTGCACTTGAAACCGCTGAAAAAGCAAGACGTGAATCCGCCGCGGCGCTTGAGCAATCCCAGCAATCACTTGATTATGCCCAAAGCATTTCCGAAGAAGCTGAAAGAACTGCCCAAGAAGCACTTGAAGCCGCAGAAGCAGCTATCAACGCTTCCAAGCTCGCTCTTCAGCAAGCGGTTAACATATCCCTGCCCGTTATTGAAAGAATGATTACCGGGAGCGGAGAGATCAATAAAGTTGCCAGCCAGGTATCTCAGGATTTAATAAAGAAAATAAAAAGTGCAGAAAAGAAGGCGCCAAAAAAACAGGTCGTCTTGCCCCGTATAGAACGGAAACCCGCAACCCAAATTCAAAAACCTGCCCCGGCGATCGAAGAGGAAATAATGGTGGACGAACCTTTTCTGCCGGAAGAACCCAGGATTGCAGAAGCTCCAATACTTGATGAGGTCGAAACCCAGGAAATGAAAAAGGCTCGACTGGAAGCTTTAGAGCAAATGTTCAGCGAGATAGAACAAACTGATACCACCAAACGTCAACACTGGGACGATGAAGAATAACGCCAGAACAAGTAGTTAAATAAAATGGTGGGCTATTGCCCACCATTTTTCATTCTCTAGGAAAGCAATGAAGGTATATCTTGGAAGGCGCTCGCCAGCCCTCTCTCCTGCTCTTCAACAAATCCGCGTTCACTTCTGATTTGTGACATGTAATTGATGGTCTTGGAGAAGTAACTCATAACTTTACGCGAATTAACCAATTCTGAAAGTATGATGGTTACATCCACCGAACCTTTGCCTCTGGGATAATCACCACTGCGGATAATAGCTTGTGGAGCCATTTCCCTTAGTGCGGCAGACAGGTCCTTGATAAGATCCATACTCATGACATCAGGCGGGGCGTTAATAATATATAAAGCCTTCCTGGCATCGGTAGGTTCGCATTTTAAAGATGTCTCACCCAATGCTTCGTTCATTGCCTGGGTGCCGGGCATCGACTGAGTATTTTTACTCCTGAAGTCTACCTTCTTACCGAATGGACTCTTAAATACAGTTGTTCGCGTCCTTCCGTATCCTATCACAGACCACCCTGAAAGTGTTTGGATAATGTCCCCGCCATCAACGACCTTGGAGCCAATATACTTTACATCGGTTTCTTCCCCGGCACATAGCAGGTTGTAAAATGGCTTTACTATCATATGGTTAATCTTGGCGAGATTCTGGCGTAATGATTCGTTCTTGCTTATATACCTTTGGTTGTCAACCAAGAATATGGCATCTGCCACCAAATAGGCAGACTTTAAACAAGTACCAACGTTGTAAACAGAACGCTCTTCGGTGACTTCTTCATATTTAAACGGTAATGCAATAAGATTATAGACTGGCTTCTCTGGAAAGTGTTCTTTAATCAGCTGTGTTATCACTGGTAAAGAACCGGAACCAGTTCCCCCTGCAGCGCTTCCTATTACCATAAAAGCATCGGTTTCCGGGAGGTTTTTGGTATCTCGAATTTTATCGAGAACCTTGTCTCCGTCTTCCCTGGCAATTTCCGCTCCGATTTCGTTCATTTTACCAACGCCGTGACCATGAGTCCTTTGGCTGCCAATAAGTATACGGTGATTATAATCAGCTTTTATGTGGTTAAGACCGCTAAGGTCAGCCACATCAGTATTAACAGCCAAGACGTTTGTGACAATATCAAACCCGCGTTCTGCCCTTGCCTTTTTATTTAATAGTGCAAATTCATCACTAATGCGGCCTCCAGCCTGGCCGCAGCCTACTATCAATAATTTCACTCTCTGCCTCCAATAATCGGGGTAGAATAAATTGCTTTAAGATGGTATCTTTTCTGTTAAGAAAATCATTAAAAGTTTACCGACTTGTACTTATGAAGTCAACCTTGACATATAATAATTTGAATCCGGAAAGACTTACCCATATGAAAGCATCATAATCTACCGAGGCTGAAAAGTGGAACTAAAAGAACTTAGAATCAAATCCCTGGGAATAATTGACGAGTTGGATTGGCAACCCGGGCTAGGACTTAACATAATTACCGGAGAAACCGGCGCAGGTAAGTCTTTGATAATCGAGGCGCTGGACCTCTTGTTTTTTTCTAAAGCGGACGAATCGTCTATACGTCACGGGTCAAATCAAGCAATTATTGAAGCTTATTTTTCACTAGATCATCCGACACCAGCAGCAATTTATACTCTTTTTAAAGAACGAGCTATAGAATATGATCACAATGAATTGCTGGTTGAAGCTCAAATCAGGCGGCAGGGCAGAAGCATATACAGGATAAATTCGATCGTTGTGCCCAAATCAGTCCTTGGCGAAATTGGTAAGGCGATAATTGATATGCATACGCAATCCCAGCACCTGGCTTTATTCGATCCGGCAAACCATCTAGATATTCTCGATGCCTTTGGTGATATCAAGGATACCAAAACACAGTTTGGGGCAAAACTCGCTACTCTGAACAAATTACAATCAACTAAAAAGACACTTGAAAAAGAAGCTGGTGATACCGAAAGACGTCGCGACTTCCTCGCCTATGAGATCGATGAATTGACCCACGCCGGCCTCCAAGCTGGTGAGGACGAAGCACTCGAGGTGGAATTGCATAAGCTGGCAAGTGCTGAAAAAATACGCGAACTCGGGCATAGGTTGCATCTGATTCTTACTGGTGGAGTAGATACGGATTCTTTATCAGCGATAGATTGTTGCGGGCAAGGATTAATGATAGCCCTCCAGCTTTCACAGCTGGATAACCGCTTTTCTTCGGTGGTTGAAGAAATTACAAGGATAAATACTTCTCTGGAAGATCTCGGACATGATATTGGGCGATTTATCGATGAAATAGACAATAGTGATGCTCGCCTTGAAGAGGTTGAAAACAGGCTGGAAGCATTAAAAACATTAAAAAAGAAATACAGGAAAGATATAGATGGTTTGATTACTTATTCTGAATTGGCACGTCAGGAGCTTGAAAAACTGGAGAACATCCCCATTAATCTAGAGAAGCTTGAAGCAGAGATAAGTGAAACTAAAATTGAATTGGCTAAGCTGGCAATCACGATGCACGATTCCAGGATATCCGCAGCCCGAAAATTGGAAAGCTACGTCAATAGCGAACTCTCTGATCTAGGAATGAACGGAATGAAATTCAGTGTTCTTTTCGAAAAAGAACAAGATGACATAAACGGGCTTCCGATTAGTCAGGATCGTAAGCTGGCATATAGTAAAATTGGTATCGACAGGATAGTATTTACCGCTTCCACTAATCCGGGGGAACCATTGAAACCTTTGCATGATGTTGCCTCAACCGGTGAGGCATCGCGGTTCACATTGGCAGTAAAAAACGCACTTGCGCAAACTGATTCAACACCCATTCTAATATTCGATGAAATTGATATCGGTGTTGGAGGTCGTTGCGGTGAGGTTATCGGAAAGAAGCTATGGTCTCTTGCGCGACATCACCAGGTAATCTGTATTACCCATCTGCCGCAAATAGCCGCCTTCGCTGATTCACATTATCGAGTTATTAAAGTAGCCGAAAACGAAAGGCATACCACTCAAATAGCTACATTACACTCACATGACAGTGCAACAGAACTCGCAGAAATGCTTTCCAGCAAAAATTATTCTGACGAAGCTATGCAGGCTGCAATTGATCTAGTACGTAAAGCTTCCGAATGGAAAAACAGGGAAGCAAAGTAAAATCAACTTCCAGCCTTCCTGGTTGGATGCATATCTAGATAAGCATCCGGCCAATATAATAAGCAATTACTGCAACGCTGGTTGAAATGAACATCCCCCAAATTAAATCTACCACAGTGACTATTACTGGCCATGATTTGATAGTTGCCATATTAGTAAGGTCGTAGGTTGCATAGCACACCAGGCCGAATAATGCCGCCATTAGTGCAGTCTTAAGCAGAGATCCACCTTCAATCCCAGGGATGACAACAAAAACCAAAATTCCGGCAATGAAAAGTAGATAAAAAATAAGAGCCGGAATCCAGTTTGCTTTGGCAGCCAGCAAATGCCCAAGCTGAGCGCTGTAAAAATTTTTAGAGATAACCCCGAGCCATAAAAGGTCGATCGCAAAAAATACTGCCAGAGAAGAAAAATACAGGATTACAATTTTAGCAAAACTCATTTCTATCTCCTCTATTAAAACGAAAGTTGCTATAAAAAGTATATTCTCTGGCTTTGGCTAGTTCAATATACTGAAAACTGTAAAAAATACGAAAAGGTGACTGGTAACCCTTTCGTATTTTTCGTTTACGTGTATTTAACTATTAAATAACTACCAAGAAACAAACATCGGCATCACTACATGCAGATAATTATCTGCATTAACCGGTTTAAAAACCCCCGGACTGGAAGGATTAGTGATCTCAAGTGCAGCCTGTGTTTCGCCAATGGCATCCAGAACATCCGCCAGGTACCTGTTGTTAAAAGCTATCTTTGCTTCCGGTCCTTGAACAGTGACGTCTATTTCACCTTTGTCTTCACCTAATTCCTCAGCTCGCGCTGAAACCGTCATTTTTCCCGGGATTACTTCACTGTCTCCAGGGGTAATAACCAGACGTACTATTCCGCTTCCGTCCCGGGCAAAAATAGATGCGGTCTTATTTGCCTGAGCGAATTGTTTTACATCAGCCACAACCCTGGTCCCAAAGCTCTGTGGTATAAGTTGTGAATATTGGGGGAAATTGCCCTGAATCAACTGAGAAACCAGTTCAATATCTTTAAGGCGGAATATGATTTGACTTCTTGATGGGGATAATACGATAACTATTGGCTCTTCTTGTTCGCCAGACAGCTTTAATAACTCAGAAAGTGTTCGGGAAGGAATAATCGCTGTTACCTTCTGTGACATTTTTGACTCAAGAGCCATCTTATAAACCGCCAGTCGAAATCCATCGGCTGCGGCAAGGGTAAGCGTTTCATTATCGAATTCTGCATTTACTCCAGTCAGCACCGGCCTGGAATCGTCAGTCGCTGCTGCAAAAACAACTTTCCTGATGCCTCTTTTAAATAAATCGGCATCAACTTGTGTGGTGATACCATCTTCGATGCGGGGTATTGGAGGAAAGTCTTTGGCGTCAACGCCGCTGATTTTAGCATCGAACCGCGCACACTTTATATCTAATACCTTAGAGTGAGCTGCAAGTGCCATATCAACCTTATCATTAGGCAGAGATGCTACAAACTCACTGATAGTACGAGCTGGAACAGTAATTGCCCCTTCTTCTTCAACCTTAGCACCAATCCAGCAGGATATGGCCATTTCAAGGTTGGTTGCAACTAATTTTAACCGCCCTTGATCAGTGCCAAGATAGATATTATTAGTTATCGGTAAAGTAGTGCGGGCAGCTGCTGCTCTTCCTACCAAATTCAAACCTTTATTGAGATTTTCCTGTAGGCAAGATACTTTCATTGTTCACCTCTTCACATCTGTAGCCGTGTAGTATACATCAATAAACCACCCCGGCTCAATAATTATTACATATTATATATTGAAATTAGCGAAAGCTATCAAGTAGATTTTTGGCTTTGGCGGTGGCCTTTCCCCGATGGCTGATTTGATTCTTGATGTCAACAGGGAGTTCGGCCATGGTCTTTCCCAGACTGGGGAAATAAAATATTGGGTCATAGCCGAAATTTTCAGACCCTGCTGGCTCGAACGCAATAACCCCTTCACACACTCCCTGGCAAGTCTCAATGCGTCCCAGAGGGGATGCGATTGCAATAACACATTTAAAACGAGCCGTTCTCTGTTCCAAGGGAACATCCTTCAAGCGTTCAAGCAATAGCACGTTTCTTTCAGCATCACTTATGCCGTCACCGCCAAACCTTGCCGACTTGATACCAGGCTCTCCCCCCAAGGCATCAACCTCGAGGCCGGAATCATCGGCAAGGGTTAACATCTTGCTCTGATTTGCTAAAAAACGCGCTTTGATAATGGCGTTCTCTTCATAGGTCAGGCCATCTTCGAGTGCTCTACTTTTGATACCAGCTTCCTTCGGGGAGATAAGCGCGAACGGAATACCAGCAAGCAATTCGCAAAGCTCCCGCAGCTTACCGGGGTTTCCGGTCGCAATCAGGAGCTTTGCGTACATTGTTTAGTCCTCCAAAACCTGGAATCGGTCTTTAAGCTTTTCCACAACTTGTGGCATAGTAGTATATTCCATTTCGTCTAATGGTAAGCGATGAGGTTCAAATGGTCCATGCTGGCGCATAATATCCGCCATATAGTTAGCTTCGCCTCGAGCATTTTCAAAAGATACATCATCAAACATATCCTTTGGACCTATTAATTGACCTTCTGCGAGTTGGAAACCAAGACAAGTCACCCGTGGAGGGCCGTCGAATCGCGAAGGAGTGGCATCTTGGACTGAAACCGGCATCAGAGGCCCCATATGTGAGCCTCTCATCCAGCCTTCCACAAAGAAGGGGTGTGAAAATGGCTCCAGAACTTCTCCAACTGCAGGGAAGTGCCCCTGAGCTCGAACTATGCAGACTGGATCGTCTTTTCCTACATAACGTCCTGCCATAAGAGACAGTTTTTGGGTCGACGAGGTGGCAGCAATTTCACCAGAATCACGGTGGTAAACAGATTTTATACAGAACCTGGATGGAGCCCCAATGAACACCAGAAGGTCGTATATTTCATCTGGGCAATTAAAGGTTACTTTTTTATGCTCTTTTACATCATGTACTTCAAAAGCAAAACCAGTATGCATATTACCAGCTATAACCAACCCAATGGTATTAAATGGATCGGCGAATATCTTGTAAAGAGGCATATTCCAGGCGCCGGATGAAGTCTTGTCTGCCATGAAAATAAGAATGCTTTCTGCACCCCTTTCCTCTATTTCCATTTCAGCCACACCAGGACCCATTCCTTTTATATTACCCGAAAAGGCATCGCATAAAAGATCCTGCCCGGCTCCATGCAGTTTTAATTTCTTCGCCACATCCGTGCAAGCTAGAAAAGTATCCCAGGAAAGTTTATGGATCAACTCACTTTCTTCACCGTGCGTATGGGTCATTATCAACTGCGCATCATCACCGCACTTGGTGACATGATAATCAATAATGGTTCCTTTCTGTTTGGCATGGTGCATGGCCTCTTCGGCCTTTGCTAAAACCTCTGGATGCGAATCACTATGGCCAACCCAGCCACCAATATCAGCCTTGATTACACTAAGGGTAACCTTCATTACTACCTCCTAGTAGTCAAGCCCTTTGCGGGCATTATTTCCCGTTGTATACAAATATTTTATCGCTTTCATTTCTGTCACGATATCTGCCATTTCGAACAGCCTTGGATCGGCATTTCGCCCGGTTAAAACTATCGAAACACCCGATGGGCACATTTTAATAATATTCTCCAGGTCTTCGAAATTAATCAGCCCACAATCAACGGCTGCATTTACCTCGTCCATGATAACAAAATCATATTCAGCATTGGATATAGCCGACTGGGCACAAGACAAAGCGAGTTGCGCTTGTTCGATATCACCATTGTGAATGCTGCCCTTTTTTACCCAGCCTGGTTGACCAAAACTTTTAATGGTTATTCCGTGAATTCCTTTAAGCGCCCTGACCTCTCCATGATCGTAACTGGAGCCTTTCATAAAAAGTACAAGCAATACACTCAAATTGTGGCCGGAAGCTCGAACAGCTGTACCAATTGCAGCACTAGTCTTGCCTTTACCGTCACCGGTATATACTATTATACTTCCCGAAGGGCTGGTTTTGGGCAAAAAATTTCTCCCGGGCGACTTCATCATGTCCGCAGCGCTTCAGTTTAACAACCTCAGTAAATCAATGTCAACAATTATACTATGTGTTCTTGTATTTGTTTGCAGAAGCTATTTGCCAATTTCTTGCGCAAAAGACTAGAATAAAAACCCATATGAAGATTATTCGCTGCAAACATGAAAACCAATTTATTTATGGCATTATCGAAGGTGATTCTGTAAGATTGCTCCATGGTACACCTTTTCCAGAACCTGTTTTAACTGACAAATATCTTGAAGTTAAAGATATTGAGCTTATAGCTCCATGTGAACCATCAAAAATCATCGCTATGGGCTTGAACTATCATTCGCACGCTCGGGAAATGGGGCAAAAGATTCCCAATTCTCCATTAACCTTTTTAAAACCCTCTACTTCGGTGATTGGTCACGAAGCTCATATCATATATCCATCTTCATCCGCCAGGGTTGATTTCGAAGGAGAATTGGCGGTAATAATAAAAAAACCTGCCTGGTCCGTTAGCCAGGATAAAGCCTATGAATATATTCTGGGATACTCCTGTTTTAATGATGTTACTGCGCGTGATCTTCAGCAGGTTGATAGCCAGTGGACCCGGGCGAAAGGATTCGATACATTTGCGGCGGTTGGCCCATGGATTGAAACTGATTTACAAGCTGACAGCCTTAACATAGAAACCTTTCTGAATAATGAAATCAAGCAAAAAGGCAACACCAGCGACCTTATATACTCTATACCTGAAATTATACATTTTATTTCCAATGTGATGACGTTAATGCCCGGAGATATCATTGCTACAGGTACTCCTGCCGGCATTGGTCCGATGAAGCCGGGGGATTGCGTGGAAGTTAAAATTGAAGGAATCGGGACACTCCGGAATTACATCGTAACGAATGGCTACAAAGGATATTCATAAAACGTTATAACTGGTACGCATGAATAATCAGCACATTGCTTAAAAGCATATTTCCCGGATTTATTCTACGGTTAAAAACATGCCACAAACGAAAAGGCTGGACATGATTTTGCCTAAATGGCGCAACCCCGGTTAAAATAAGGTATGAAATACAGAATGCTGGTTCTCGATGTTGATGGTACACTAGTCAACGCATACGGCAATATCAATACAAAAGATAAGCAAGCTATAAATCAAGCTGTAAAGAGCGGCGTAATCGTAGTGCTCTCTACTGGAAGGGTGGTGCTGGCTTGTGAGAGAATACTAAAAGAATTATGCTTGGATGGTTATCATATCTTCTTTGACGGAGCCTTAGTTTCCAATCCCCATACTAACGATATCGTCCACTCCAAGCCTATTCCAAAAGAAAAGGTGCTGGCTACAGTTGATTATTGTCGGGAAATATCTGCCTATCTCGAGCTTTATTCGCATTCTTCTTTTTATGCCGATAAAGCTAATTGGACTGATGAGATCCACCGCCTATTTTTTAATGTCAGTATCATGCTTGCAGACCTGGTCGAGGTGGGGGAAACTAAAGAGATCCTTAAAATGGAAACTATTGCAAGACATCCCAACGAATTCTCACTGGCTGAAAACTTGCAGGAAACTCTTAAAGACTCGTTACGTTTTTCTATAGCCAGATCCCCCGCTTTCCCTGGTGTTGATTTTTTTAATATTCTCGAACCGGATGTATCAAAAGGAAATGCTCTTAAAACATTATGCAATCATCTCGGAATTCCGCTCGAAGATACGGCAGCAATAGGGGACGGCCTTAACGACATTTCGCTTATGCAAACAGCCGGCTTGAGCATTGCAATGGGCAATGCCTTTCCAGAAGTAATAGCGGTTGCCGATCAGGTAACAACCCGCGTAGACGATGGTGGCGTAAGCCAGGCTATATATGATTATATTCTTTAACAACTAAACGTTAATAGAATTAACATACAGTATTTTACGTTTCCTATATTGCCATTTTAATCCTTCGTGCCAGTTCCGGAGAAATGCACTGTACTTTGGCAATCTGTTCCTGGCTCGCTTGCCTGATACCCTCGAGAGAACCAAATTGTTTGATTAAAGCCTTCTTACGCTTTGTTCCAATACCTTCAACTTTATCCAGCAGCGATTCAAAATGTTTTTTTTCTCGAACAACCCTGTGATATCCAATCGCAAATCGATGGGCTTCATCCCTGACTCTTTGCAGCAATTGCAAAACTTGGCTGTTTTTTGGCAAAACAACCGGGCTGGCGGAGTGAGTAGTAAAAATTTCTTCATTTTCTTTTGCCAGGCTGATAAACGATACCCTGTCAGCAATTTCACTGGAAATAACGTCAAGCACTGCACACAGCTGTCCTTTCCCACCATCAATTAAAACAAGATCCGGCAGTGTCTTCCATTCCGGATCAGCCGACAATTCCCCATGTTTAAATCTTCGGGAAATAACTTCTTTTAACATACTGTAATCATCAGGGCCTTCAACTGTTTTAATTCGAAAACGACGATAACGCGATGACGACGGTTTGCCCTGTTCAAACACTACCATACTTCCCACTGCCATTCTGCCTCCGAGGTTCGAGATATCGTACCCCTCGATTCGATGAGGAACACTATTTAAATTAAGCAGGTTTTTTAAATCGCCCAGTACTTCATTTTGTATTGCTCCATGGGAAACCAGTTTAAACCTGATACTTTCCAAACCTTGTTTTGCATTATTTGCCACCATATCGATCAATTCTTTCTTTGGTCCTTGCGCAGGCACTGTGATATTCACAGCATGTTGTGCTTTGGATTTTATCCAATTATTGATTACCAAACGATCTTCGATCGGGTGTTGAAGCAGGATCATCGGAGGAATAACCATCGCTGAGTCATAAAACTGTTTTACAAAACTGGTCATGACCTGGGAATCGGTTTCATACCTGGTATTAGCAAGAAAGAATCCTTCGCGACCGATGATTTTACCGGAACGAACGAAGAAAACCTGAACAAATGCTTCTTTCTCATCCCTGAAAAACGCAATCGCATCACGGTCTCCCCTTACACGTGTTGCCATTTCCTGATAGGTTAGTATCTTTTTAAGATTAGTAATCTTATCTCGTATAAGGGCGGCTTTTTCAAACTCTTCCTTGCCTGCTGCACGTTTCATTTCACGCTCAAGCTCCTTGATTACCGCATTGTGGCGACCTTCTAAAAATAACACCAGTTTATCTATCACGGCACGGTATTCATCACGAGTAGTTTTTCCAGAGCATGGCCCAAGGCAACGACCCATATCGTATTCCAGGCAAGGACGTGGTCTTTTACCATCTATAACATCACGGCAAGATCGGAAGGGAAATATCTTTTTGATTATTTTTAAAGTTCGTTTTACCGAAACTCCGTTCCCGTAAGGGCCAAAGTATCGAGCACCATCACTTTCAAGCCGACGTGTAATCATCACTCTTGGCCAATCCCGATCAGTATCAATTTTAATATAGGGAAAATTCTTATCATCTTTAAGAGCAATATTGTAATGAGGCCGGTACTGTTTGATAAAATTTAATTCGAGTACCAGTGCTTCTTCTTCAGTACTGGTGACAAAGTACTCGATGTCGTCAATATTGCTGAGAAGTTGTTGTGTTTTCTTGCTTTGTTTAGAATATGTGGTGAAATATGAACCAACCCTGTTGTGCAAACTGGATGCTTTCCCTACATAAATAATATTATTCTGACGATCCTTCATCAGATAAACCCCTGGGGACTCGGGGAAAAACTTTACCGTGGTCTTAAGCTCTTCCAATTTTTTTGTGTTCATATACCTATCATTATAACATAACTAGATTACATAATAATGTGTTACTTAATAAACTGGCGCTCAAAGCTACAATCGGTCATCAGCAAAGGTGTTGGATAATGCATTTGCTACAATATTACCAGCAGGAAAGAGCTTTAAAGGTTTTCAAGCTCTCGTATATTATATTCTGCTTCTTTTGCCTTAAATTTTATATCTTCCGACAGTTTGGCAGCCGAATTTGCTCCTGTGTTTATAGCGCTTATTGCATATAAGGCAAGCCGTGCAATTTCATTTGCTGCTTTAATGGCTCGTTCGGCTGCTTGTTCACCTGCCAACCGCACTTCATCGCCTTTTCTGGCTGCTTCTGCTGTTGCTTGCTCAAGAGCTTTTATAGCTTGTCTCGCACCTAAATCAGCTTCCTCGGCTTTGTTTGCTGCCATTTCCGATGCCTCGGTAGCAGCACGGGCTGTTTGTTCTGCTTTACGAGCGGCATCTCTGGCTGCTTCTGTCGCTATTTCTGCCGCTATTTCGCCAGCATCCCTGGCTTCCTGCGCCTGTTGGGTAGCGATACCAGCTGCTGAAGTTGCCGATTCAGCTGCGTTGATAGCATTTCTAGCTGCTTCTTCAGCCTTCCTGGCTGCTTCTGCTGCCGCCCGGATATTGGATTCCATTTCATCCAGTATCTGGGGAAGCGGAACGGATAAAATACGGTCTCGGGGCTGGCTGCTATCATCTACGTTTACTGCTGTCTCATTTTTTTTGCTCATCCCCTCATCTCCTTGTAGACCTCCGGACAGTTCTCCAGGCTATTCTAAACGCACATTTTGTTACGATTATTAGTATGAGCTACCTTTATGAAAGCGTCAACAGCTCTTTTTATTTGTTTTATCCCGCGACAAATGTTTAAATTATCTTTTTGTTATGTTAATATGTTACGAATCATCCTTGAATGAAGGCGGTAAATAGTGAAAGAAGATATAGACAGTTTTCTTAACTATCTAAAAGTAGAAAGAGGCTTTTCCGACAATACACTCCAGGCTTACAATAATGATTTACATCAGCTTGTTCAGTTTATTGAGCGTGATGCCCGATATCGTAATGTGATGCCATCCTGGCAAAACTTTGGTAAACATGGGCTTGCCGGTTATATGGTTGACCTCAAGGGTAGAGGATATGCGCAAACCACTCTTGCAAGGAAAATCGCAGCGACGAAATCCTTTTTTAACTTCATGGTTGGTGAAGGTAAACTGCCCGAAAATCCGACAGAAAATATATCTTCCCCAAAGGTCGGTAAATCCCTCCCGGATGCCATTACTCTGCCTGAAGTCAGAGAGTTGATTAACCAGCCATCTAAATCGAGCTCCCCGGAAGCTAAAAGAGACCGGGCTATGCTTGAGCTACTTTACGCTAGCGGCATGCGCGTTAGCGAACTCGTTGTTTTAAATGTAGATGATGTAGACATTCCAAACAATACCGTGCGCTGTTTCGGAAAAGGAAGAAAAGAACGCATTGTACCAGTTTATCCCCAAGCCGCCCAATCAGTATCCGTCTACCTTAAAGATGCAAGGCCATTAATGGTACGCAAGGACAGTGAACAAGCCTTATTCGTAAATCAGCGTGGTGAAAGACTGACTCGCCAGGGTCTCTGGCAAATTCTTAAGGCTTACGCCAAATCAGCCGGTTTAGGAAATCGGGTAACGCCACATACACTCAGGCATAGCTTTGCCACTCATATGCTAAGCGGAGGGGCTGATCTCAGGGCAGTACAGGAGATGCTCGGACATGCCAACATATCTACCACTCAGATTTATACACATGTTTCTTCAGAACATATTCGCCGGGCATACAATAATGCCCATCCAAGAGCCAAATAAATAAGTTGTTTAGAGGAATTGCTGTTATATGACACAAAAGTCAAAGAAAAGCCGGAAAATAAAAAGAATCCCGGTAAGGGTAATATCCCCACAAACCGCGGAAATGCCTTTGAACAAAACGGATGACTCTTCACCGGTGGAGGTTAAAAGCAATACTGTAAACTTTCCAATTGGGGATTATTCGTTGTCTACCGTTGTAAAAGAAATAAAACGTGCGGGTGTAATCACTGCTATCACACTGATTATTCTTGTAATTATGTATTTCATTCTTTAGGCTACCCATGATAAAAGGTGACAATTTTGAATCCAGGCGAGCTGAGATGGTAGCTAACCTTGAATCTCGCCTGCATAATCCCCAAGTTATAGCAGCCATATCCCGGGTTCCGCGCCACCTTTTTGTTCCATCTTATATTCGTGACTCTGCTTATGAAGATTCGCCTCTTCCAATTGGATATGGCCAAACAATTTCTCAGCCTTATATTGTGGCTTTAATGACGTCCGAGCTGGCCCTTAAGAAATATGATAAAGTGTTGGAAATTGGTACCGGCAGTGGATATCAGGCGGCAATTCTGGCAGAATTGACAGATAAGGTGTTTACAGTAGAACGAATTCCTGATATAGCCAAGCAGGCTGCAGAAAGACTTTCTATGCTAGGTTACAAAAATATTGAGGTCAAAATAGCTGCTGGCGAGCTAGGCTGGAAACAGGATGCCCCCTATGATGCCATTCTGGTTGCTGCGGCATCCCCCAATGTTCCAGATGTCTTAATTGATCAGTTGAAGGAAAATGGTCGCATGGTTATCCCGGTAGGAGATCGTCAGCAGCAAGAATTATTAAAAGTAACCAAGCGTAAAGGGGAAATAGAAATACATAATTTAGGGGGATGTAGATTCGTAGCTCTTATCGGTGAAGGAGCGTGGAAGGATCAAGAATGACCATGGACATCTTTAAAGCTATCAGCTCAAGGCGCAGCATTCGCCACTTTAAATCAGACCCAATTTCGCGAGAAAATATATTGAGAATTCTTGAAGCAGGCAGATGGGCTCCTTCCTGGAAAAACAGCCAATGTCCTCGTTTCGTTGCAATTGACGACAAAGCTGTAAAGCAACATATTTCTCAGACACTAATGCAAAATCGGGCTTATGATGGCGCGCTTACAGCGCCGCTACTTATCGTTGTATGTGCAGAACTCGGTCAAAGCGGCTATTCAGCTGGTGTTCCGGCTACCGACAAAGGTGATTGGTATATGTTTGATACTGCGCTTGCTGTTCAAAATATCCTTTTGGAGGCTTGGTCGCTCGGATTTGGCAGTGTGGTTATTGGTTATTTTAATGCATCCGCTGTCGCCAGTATTATTGACCTTCCAGAAGGCTTTACAGTTGTGAATCTGATAGCAATAGGGCGCCCTGACGAAACCCCGGGAATTCCGTCGAGAAAGCCATTTGAGCAGGTTTGTTTTCTAAATCGATTTGGGAATCAGTATCCATCATGATGAATTTTCCTCGCTGGCTGCTAATCTCAGCATTTATCTTTTTTTCTTGTATAATCATCGGCTTCCTTGCCCCCATTAATATTGATATCGAAAGTGTTGCGCCACTAGGTGATATCGCTGAAGACCTGGATTCCTTTTCTAGCCCAGTTGTATTTTTAATCATATTAATCAACAATTTGATCGCTATCAGCTTTGCTTTCTTTCTCAGTCCAGTGCTGTGCATTATTCCGCTCTTCTCGCTGGTGGTAAATGGCCTGATAATAGGCATCGTTGGTGGTATAGTGGTTGAACAGGAATCATTTCTATATTTGCTAGCCGGGATTCTGCCACATGGAATATTTGAAATACCCGCTCTCCTGATTGCACTTGCAGCAGCACTCAATTTTGGCTTTATCACATTGAGAGGGTTATTAAAAAAAGAAACAAGAAGTTTAATTCTTCCGGGATTTGTCACCAGTGCTAAATACCTGGCTATTTCTGCTGGCCTTCTGATTCCAGCGGCATTCATCGAAACCTTTGTTACACCGATATTATTGGGGGTTTTGTGATGCAGTTTGTCCAGCCCCTTTAAAATTATCTATAATATGAGAAAACAGGAGCAATAAATGCCAGATAGGAGAAATAATCAACAGCTCAACCTCAAGAGCAAATTTATAATCACTCAATAAAGAGAAAGGCAGGTAACATGAACCAGTACCACGCCGGAAGTATCAGAAATGTTGTAATTATGGGGCACGGCTCTGAGGGTAAGACCTCTCTTGTGGAGGCAATTTGTTTTAATAGCGGGGCAATCAACCGCCTCGGCAAAGTTGATAATGGTACGTCTGTTTCAGATTTCGATCCCGACGAAATCAAAAGAAAGCTCAGTATCAACCTCTCCCTTCTCCCAGTCGAATGGGAAGGAATAAAAATCAATTTCATCGATAGCCCTGGGTACCCTGATTTTTTAGGGGATGTAAAATCCGCCGCCAGAGTCTGCGAAGGAGCTGTAATAGTCCTGGCAGCCAATTCAGATGTTAAAACCGGTACTGAAATTGCATGGGATTTATCCAAAGAAGAAAACTTGAGCCGTATTTTCTTTGTTTCTAAAATGGAAAGAGAGAATGCTGATTTCTTTAAAGTAAAAGCCGAAATTCAGGAAAAATTCGGTAACAACTGCCTCCCTATACAAATACCGGTCGGCTCCCAGGCAGATTTCAAAGGTGTGATTGACCTCATCAGCGGAATTTGTTACACCGGCACCGAAAGAAACCAAACCGAAATTCCAGCAGAATTAAAAGACAGGGTAGCAGAAGAAAAAGAGAAATTGGTTGAGGCTATCGCTGAAACCGATGATGACCTTATAGAAAAATACCTGGCTGGCGAAACGATTTCCAGCGAGGCTCTTACTTTGGTACTGGTTAGAGCGATCAAATCAGGCGCTATTTCACCTATCATGTGTGGTTCCGGCCTGGCAAACATCGGAGCTATAGATTTAATGAACGCCATTAAGGATCTTTTACCTTCCCCAGAGGAAAGAGATATCAAGCTGGCGGAAACATCAACAATCAAAGAGCTGAAAGCGAATGAAACCGGTCCGCTGGCTGCTCTTGTCTTCAAAACCAGCGCTGATCCTTACGTAGGCAAGCTTTCCATGTTCCGCGTTTACTCCGGACACATCGATTCAAACTCTCAAGTTTGGAATGTCAACCAGGGCGCCAGCGAAAGAATCGGGCAGCTTTTTATACCCCGCGGGAAAAGTCAGGAATCGGTTCCCCATATAGCAGCTGGTGATATCGGTGCTGTTGCCAAACTGGCAGTTACAGCTACTGGGGATACTCTCGGAGATCAATCCAATCCGGCGATTCTTGAACCTGTAATATTCCCTTCACCATGCTATTCTGTTGCAGTTTACCCTCATAGCAAAGAGGATGTAGACAAGCTCGGTTCTTCTCTAGCCAGGATTGTTGAAGAAGATCCTACAATGAACGTTAGCCGAGATCCCGATACAGGTGAAACTATACTTTCCGGCCTTGGTGACACACAAGTCGAAGTCGCAGCAGAAAGAATGCACCGCAAGTTTGGAGTGGGAGTAGACCTTAAAACACCCAAGGTTGCTTATAAAGAAACCATATCTCATAAGGTTACTGCCGAACACAAGCACAAAAAACAATCTGGTGGTCATGGCCAATATGGGCATGTAATGATGGAACTTGAACCTTTACCCCGCGGCAGCGGCAATGAATTTGCCACACGCATCGTGGGCGGTTCGATCCCCAAAAACTACTTGCCTGCAGTTGAAAAAGGTGTCATGGAAGCGGTTAAGGAAGGTGTATTAGCTGGATGTCCGGTTGTGGATGTCAGAGCAACGGCTTATGATGGAAGCTTCCATCCGGTCGACTCCAGCGAAATCTGTTTTAAGATTGCCGGTTCCCAGGCATTCAAAAAAGGAATGACCGCAGCTAATCCTATACTTCTTGAGCCAATCATGAATCTGAAAGTTGTCATACCTGGTGATTACACCGGTGATGTAGTTGGAGATTTAAACACCAAGCGCGCAAGAGTAAATGGTATCACCCCCGAAGGAGATATGAACATTATTGAAGCACAGGTTCCACTTGCGGAAGTCAATCGTTATGCAATCGATTTAAAGTCAATCACCCAGGGTCGGGGCAAGTTCAGCTTGGAATTTGACCACTACGAAGAAGTGCCAGCACACCTCGCGCAAAAGATATCTGAAGAATCCCAGGTGGATAAAGAAGAAAGCAAATAGTTACGTCTTACCATTACCCTGCCAGCATACCGGTTTTACGGCAGGGTAATGGTAATCATACGGTTGATACCAGCAAAATCTTCGCTGACTTTTATACCAGCATCTGGAAGTTTACACTCAATAAAATCCTGGATTTCCCTGTCCTGATTTTCTCCGATCTCCAACAAGCAAATACACCCTTGTTTTATATACATCCCAACTTGTAACACCAGTCTTCTGATAACATTAAGCCCATCATACCCTCCATCAAGGGCAACAACCGGTTCCCCAGGTACATTGCGAACATCACTTTGTTTTACATAAGGTAAATTGGCGACGATTAAATCAACTGGCTCTGGCAATAATGTTAACAAGTCTCCAGTGATGAAATTGATCCTGTCCTCAACCTCGTGCAATATGGCATTTTTACGTGCAACTTGTATGCATCCGTTATTTATATCGATACCATATATCTTCGCTTGCGGAAGATTCTTAGCGAGTGATATCGCTATCGCACCACTGCCGGTACCCACATCACACACAACCGGATTTTTCAATTGCAGGCCAATTCTAATAGCTTCTTCAACAAGCATTTCTGTTTCCGGCCTTGGAATCAAGACTCTCGAGTCAACGTAAAAACCTAATCCATAAAATTCCCGATACCGTATGATATAATTCAGCGGCTCGTTTTGAAGCCGCCTATTTAAAAATTCCAGATACCGGGTGTATTCGTGGGAAGATATATTCTCGTATAAGGACGAGAATAAACCAGCCCGATTAATTTTCAATACATGGCGCAGAAGGACCTCGGCTTCCAGATCAGCTTCAGAAAAGTCTGCAAAGCGCAGTTTTTCCTTTCCTTCTCGCAGAGCTTCCGCCCGGTTCAAGACAATTCCGCCTCCAGCAACCTAGCCTGAAATTCGGTAGCCAGCGCATCCAGTAATTCGTCCAGGTTGCCCTCCATGATTTTTTCCAGATTATGAACGCTCAAACCAATTCGATGGTCAGTTAACCGATCTTGAGGAAAATTATATGTTCGTATCTTTTCCGCTCGTTCTCCTGTACCTACTTGCGAGCGCCGCTGTTCTGTAATTTCAGATTTCTGTTTACGCGTTTCCAAATCAAGCAGCTTTGCCCTCAATACCGACATTGCCTTGGTGCGGTTTTTCAACTGGGAGCGTTCATCCTGGCAAGTAACCACAATCCCGGTCGGGTAATGGGTTATGCGAACAGCGGTAGCAACCTTGTTTACATTCTGCCCACCGGCACCGCCACTGTGAAAAATATCTATCCTCAAGTCATTCTCACTAATATCAACTTCAACTTCTTCGGCTTCGGGTAAAACAGCAACTGTGGCAGTTGAGGTATGAATACGGCCCGATGATTCAGTTGTCGGTACGCGCTGCACCCTGTGTACACCGCTTTCATATTTTAAACGGCTGTATGCTCCCCGACCGTTTATTTCAAATACAACTTCTTTAATAGAACCAATAGATGTTTCGTTCATATCGATTATTTCGACGTTCCAGTTCCTGATCGCAGCATAGCGGCTATACATGCGAAACAAATCCCCGGCAAACAAACCTGCTTCATCTCCGCCTGTACCAGCGCGTATTTCCATAATAATATTTCGCTCATCATTGGGATCCTTCGGCATCAGATCCATTTTCAATTCATGTTCCAATTGTTGTCGTTTTTCTTCCAGATCTTCTATTTCAGCTTCAGCCATCTCCCTCAATTCTTCATCAATATCATCATCAAGTATTTGCCGCGCTTCTTGCATCTGGCGCAAGATTGCTTTCAAAGAACTGCATTTTTCTACAATTGGCTCCAGCGATGCTCGTTCCTGTGCAATTTTTTGCAACGCTTTAGGATTGGAGATAACCTCCCCATAGGTCATCTCCCGCTCCAGCTCGTTATAGCGCTCAACGATGTTTTCCAGTCTTTCTAACATTTATATCCTTCCGGTTAAATTCAAGCTCGACTAATTATATATTTTACAATGATTTGATGGTTTGAAAATAATGACAACGAGGGATTTGATTTTCAAGATTTTTACTGACTAACAACAGTTAATGGAGAACGGTGTTGGGATAAACCCGGCTGCCGGATGAAAGCACAACCTCACCTGATAGTTGTACGCGGCTACCCAATACTGCACCTTCTATTATACATCTAGGTCCAATATTACACTCATCCGCGATAATCGTATTTCGTATAATTGCACCTTGACCGATTGAGGATGTATTCCAAATAAGACTGTTTTGGATAACAGCTCCGGCTTCTATAGTTGTGTCATTTCCGATTACTACAGTCTGTTTCAAGCTAACGCCTTGTTCAATGGAAACATTGTCCCCCTGGTAGATTTGAGATGATGAGGCAGGTGTATACTGACAACTTTTCCCAGAGAGAAGATCGACATTAAGTTCAAAGTATTTTTCTGGAGTCCCAATATCTATCCAGTAATCATTAGTGGAATAAGCATACACCGGTTTGCCATCGGCGAGAAGAGCAGGAAAAAGTTGCTTTTCATAACTGAATTTGATACCTGTCGGAATCAATGCCAGCAGAGAAGGTTCCATTATAATCAGCCCAGCATTTATCATATTGGTAGTCACTTCTTCAGGGGAGGGCTTTTCTAAAAATCTTAAGACTTTGCCGGTGCCGTCTGTCTCTATGACGCCATAGCGGGTTGGATCGTCAACCGGAGTAAGAGCGATAGTAGCCAATGAGCCCTTGGACATATGGAATTTTTCCATCTGCAGAATATCAATATCGGTAAATACATCCCCATTGACGACCAAAAAAGTTTCATCCAAATACTCTTCAGCGTTCTTTATGCCTCCACCTGTTCCCAAAGGAGTCTTTTCTACAACATAATGCAGATTTACCCCAAACCGTTCTCCATTACCAAAATACTCCGGTATACTGTTTGCCAGATGCCCGGCTGACAACACAATTGAACTGATGCCGCAATGTTTAATCTTATTAATTAAATACTCAAGAAAGGGCTTATTTATGACAGGAACCATTGTTTTTGGTGTGGTGATAGTCAGCGGTTCCAGCCTGGTACCCAATCCTCCAATCAATATTATTGCTTTCATATCCTGTATACAATTCCTCAAGCAGCAATTTTACATTCAGTATATAATAACCATGGCTGAGAATACTAACCATTAACATTATCAGCCTGTTAAAAACACCTTGTTTTTAATAATATATCTGGCAGGAGGGTGACTGTGCCACCGATTATTACTATTGTAGGTCGTTCCAATTCTGGTAAGACCACGTTGGTCGAAAAGCTTGTTCGTGAACTAACTGGCAGGGGATATCGTATCGCCACCATCAAAGATTCTCACAAGCAACCCACGTTTGACGCAGAAGGCAAAGATAGCGCTCGACATGCAGCAGCTGGAAGCATTACTACGGCAATTAGAACGCAGACTCAAATTGTAATTATACATAATAAGAGTAACACAGAAGCCAGCTTGGATGAACTCGTCCGATTACTGGGTGAAGATGCAGACTTTATCATCGCCGAAGGTTTTAAATACGCCAATGCCCCCAAGATTGAAGTTCATCGGGCCGGCATGACCCTTCTGGAGAATCCGCAAGGCCTGATAGCAGTAGCTACTGATGAAAAATTGGATATTAAAGTACCCCAATTCGATATTAATGATTTTTCCGGAATTTGCGATCTGTTGGAAAAAGAATTCATCATCCCTAACCAGCATCGTATTGCGCTTTACATAAATAATACGCCTGTAGATCTCAAGGAATTCCCGGATGAAATCATAGAAAACGTAATTACAAATATGGTTCACAGCCTTAAAGGAGTAAACCATATTGAAAATATTGATATATCGATAAGAAAATCTGAAAATAAGAGTTAAGGTTCAGCTGCCGGTTCGAGTTACTTGCCTAAAGCAGTGTAGATACGTTATAAATATTAAGTTTATTATATTTACTTAACCGTTGAAAAAAGGTGGTCTGATTTGTCCAAGAAAAAACAAGACAAGCAAGAATGGAAACCCACAAAAAAACACCTATCAAATTTAAAAAAGGCTCAACGCAGGCAAAAAATTATTTTATTTTCTGGTATCAGCGTTATATGCCTGTCGGTCGTAATGGTTGTATTGGGGCTGGTGCTGCAGTGGTATATACCAAAAATTAAACCGCTTAAAGATGTAGTTCTTGAAGTGAATGGTACTGCGTTCAAGATGAACTACTACATAGATGCAGTAAAATACCAGACCAGTGGATATTCATCACAACTCGTGCCTTATTTCCTGGATCCGGTTGCAAATAACATTATCAATGGTGAACTTACCCGTCAATATGCCAACGAACTGGGTTACACAGTGAGCGACAGTGAAGTCGACGAGTATCTTGAAGAACAGGATATCAAGCCCAACGCAGCAATAAGAGATTATACTCATACTTATTTGCTTCAGAAAAAACTGATCGAAGAGCATTTCAAAACCCAACTTCCCGCAGAAACTGAATTGCGCGACGCTTTTGCCATATTCCTGGAAAGCCAAAGCCAGGTTATCGAAGTAATTGCACGCCTGGATAGCGGCGAGAGCTTTGAAGACATAGCCGAAGAGCTTTCTTTGGACGATGCAACCAAAAAAATATCCGGGGCTTTAGGCAAACATCCAGCAGGAGTGATTGCCTACAAGTACGGCAGTGAAGTGTTGGAAGAAGCTATCTTTACTGCAAATATAGGAACACATTCCATATACGACGAGGATAAAAACAAAGCAGTAGGTTATTGGCTTATCGAGGTGCTCGAGAGAAGCGAAGATAGCGAGAGCCCAGCTGCCAATGTCAGGGTAATGCTTTTGACAAGCGAAGAGGAAGCTATTTCTATCAGAGAGCGACTGGTAAACGGTGAGGATTTTGATGAACTTGCTGAGGAGTATTCAAAAATCTGGGACGACGAATCAGGTTCGCTGATTGAAGAAGTTGTACCAGAAGACATCAGCAGTGCATTCGATGATTATGTATTTGGTGATGATCTTTCGATGAACGAAATCTCGCAACCTATTCGGGATATTGAACAATCCACCAAAGGCGGTTATTGGCTGTATCAAGTTGCTTCAATAGAAACAGGGGCTATTTCCGAGGAAGATGCTGATACCCTGTCATACCTTGATCTTGAAGAATGGCTTAAGACTATAAGAGATAATTCAAACAATGTCATCAATAACCACCTTGACGAAGAAAAGAAAGCTTTCGCACTGGAGAAAATCACCGGCTAGAGAGGCGTAACTGTTCATGTATAAAGAGATAAACATTGGCCTTATTGGATTGGGAGTGATTGGCGGTCAAGTAGCCAAGGTTCTACAGGAAAAAGCCGGCGATCTCAGCCTTCAAGCCGGTACACCAATAAAGCTGCGTAAAATCAAGGTTTTGCCATCTGATCTGGAAAAGCCGCTGGTTAGACAATTTCCAGAAGAACTATTTACTACTAATGATGATGATTTTTTTAACGATAACTCCATTAAAATAATAATCGAGTTAATTGGAGGCGAAAGACCCGCTTACGATTACATTACCAGAGCTTTGCAAGGCGGCAAACATGTTGTGACAGCCAATAAAGAGGTAATAGCAAAACATGGGCTTAAACTGCGGGCGCTGGCACATGAACATGGTGCAAGTCTATATTATGAAGCATCAGTAGGAGGAGGCATCCCGCTTATTGCCCCCCTGGAAACCGATCTCAGGGCAAATTATATTAAAAGCATTTACGCTATCATTAACGGCACTACCAACTATATTCTTACTCGCATGAGTAAAGATGGAATTGAATTCGAGCGCGCTCTGGCAGATGCCCAAAAGCTTGGATATGCAGAAGCTAATCCTAAAAACGATATTGAGGGTATTGATGCTGCCTATAAAATAGCAATCATGGCAACATTGGCATTCCAGAGCGAAGTTCGTCCTGAAGAAGTCTACAACAAAGGGATTTCCAAGTTGGACTCCAGGGATTTTCGCTACGCCGGGGAATTGGGATACGAAATCAAATTGCTGGCAATTGCCAAACAGTATGATAACGCAATTGAAGCCAGAGTTCACCCGGCATTTATACATAAAGATTCAGTTCTGGCTGGAGTGAATGGCGTGTTCAATGCCGTTAGTATTGAAGGCGATTTGGTAGGCCAAGTAGTATTTACCGGACAGGGAGCTGGTCCGCTGGCAACGTCCAGCGCTGTAATTTCAGATGTACTGAGAGCTGCGGGGAACTATACCCTCGGCACCAGCACCAGCGCCATTAAGATAAATGCAGCAAAGGTTGTTCAGCCTATTGCTAATATCATCACCCGTTATTATCTGCGCCTTTCTATCCTGGACAGCACTGGGGTACTGGCTTCTATCGCCCGTGTCCTTGGTGCCCATAAAATCAGTATTGCATCGGTAATCCAGAAAGAAACCGATACTCTGAGTCAAACCGCAGAGATTGTTATAATGACTCATCCAGCAGCCGGCCGTGCGGTTGATGCTGCTATAAGCGAGCTTTCAATGCTACAAGTAGTTAAAGAAATAAATAATGTAATTAGAGTTGAGGAACAATAAAGAAGTGACAACAGGAGTTTTATATAATTACGCTGACTATCTGCCAATTACCGCTAAAACGCCTCTCTTTTCCCTAGGCGAGGGCTCAACACCACTCGTACGCTCAAAGAGATTGGAAAAGGAACTAAGTATTGGAGAGTTGTATTTCAAACTGGAAGGCTGCAATCCAACGGGTTCCTTTAAAGACCGGGGAATGGTAGTAGCTATAGCTAAAGCTATTGAAGAGGGCTCCAAAGCAGTAATTTGTGCATCCACTGGCAACACCTCTGCTTCGGCAACCGCATACGCTTCAGCAATGGGTTTGAAATCTATAATTATTATCCCAGGCGGTAAAATCGCCTTGGGCAAATTGGCACAGGCAATTGCCTACGGTGCTGAAATCATAGCTATCGATGGGAATTTTGACCAAGCACTGCAATTGGTTAGAGACACCGCTGCCACCCATCCGGTTAGTGTGGTAAATTCCATCAACCCCAACCGTATTGAAGGTCAAAAAACTGCTGCATTTGAAATTATAGACTCTCTGGGGCAGGCACCTGATTATTTATTTATTCCAGTCGGTAATGCTGGCAATATTACCGCATACTGGAAAGGTTTTACGGAGTATTATAAATTAGGCATGAGCTTGCATTGCCCAAAGATGATGGGGTTTCAAGCTGAAGGAGCGGCACCTATCGTGCTTGGCAAACCCGTAGAATATCCGGAAACTGTTGCCACAGCGATCCGTATCGGCAATCCGGCCAGCTGGCAAAAGGCTACCGCTGCCCGCGATGAGTCTGGAGGAATCATTGACATGGTCAGCGATGCCGAGATTCTCAAAGCTTGGAAGCTGCTGGCAAGCAAAGAAGGAGTATTTGGCGAACCCGCCTCAGCAGCCCCACTAGCCGGTGTGATTAAGCTGCGAAGCGAAGGGCATGATTTTTCAAACAAGAGCATTGTATGTATCGTTACCGGCAACGGTTTAAAAGATGCGGACATCGCTATTAAACAAGCCCCGACTATCAAACCAATCCCTCCAGAGCTTTCCGCTGTTGAAGAAGCTCTGGGCTGGACATAGACTATCTCCAACGGGGGATTAATTATGCAAAAAGTCTCAAGAACTGATATCGGGAAATTCTCACATTTTTTCCCTTTTTCGGCTACTATTGTGACATCCCACTTCAAAGGAAGAGATAATGCCATGGCAGTTGCCTGGCACATGCCTATTAGCGCTGTACCACCATTATACGGAGTTGGGATTTCTTCGGATAAACTGAGCCACGAGTTCATCAGCAAAACCGGAGAATTTGGTGTTAATTTTATGCCTTTTGAAGCCGTTGAACTGGTTGCAGCCACCGGCGGTCCTTCTGGTCGTAAAATTGACAAATTCAAAGCGTTCGATCTAAAAAAACATCCCTCAATTGTAACCAATGCACCTATCCTTTCGGATGCTTACGCTTCATTCGAATGTATAGTCGAAGATCAGGCGATATATGGAGATCACACGTTGTTTATAGGCAAGGTAGTTGCTTTGCACCACGCGCCGGAAGCATATGACGAAAGAGGACACCTCAACTTAAACCTGTTTAAACCGACATTGTACCTGGGTGGGGATGACTACATCCAGATCAAGAACTTTGATACTCTCCATCTTGGAAGATCAGATACTGCAGAAAAGGTAGCTAAAAGGAATACTTAAATGGATAAAGATGCAATTAAAAACGCAGTTACCACTATTATAAACGCCATCGGAGATGACCCGGGCAGGGAAGGTTTGGTAGACACTCCACGCCGCCTGGCGGACATGTATGAAGAACTTTTCAGCGGAATGAATGAAGATCCGGAAGCAGTACTCAGTGTAGGCTACGAAATCGGTTACCGGGAGATGATAATTCTTAAAGACATCCCGTTTTATTCGATGTGCGAACACCATTTCCTTCCTTTTTTTGGGGTAGTTCACATTGGTTATATTCCAGATGCCGAAGGCCGAGTTGTGGGTATTTCCAAGTTGGCCAGGGTTGTAGAAATCATTGCCAAACGCCCACAAATACAAGAGCGTATGGCTACCACTATTGCCAATACAATCGAAAAAGGCCTGCATGCCGAAGGCGTTGCAGTAGTAATCGAAGCGGAACATATGTGTATGACCATGCGTGGTATCAAAAAGCCGGGGTCAAATGTTGTTACCTCTGCTCTGCGCGGCTCATTCAGAAAACGCCACGCCAGCCGTGCCGAATTCCTGGAACTAATCAGCAAAAAGCGGTAAGCCAGTCAGCTTCCTGTCCTTAATTCCCAATCGCGTTTTCTTGTAACGCAAACAACGGTCGAACTGTTTAAGCAAGGAGTATACAATGAATATTCAACAGGTTGGCTTGCTTGTTTTAATGGTCATCGGCGGTATCGCAGTTCTTGGCAGCTATGTTTTCGGCGTTAAAAACCAGGCTGGGGGTACCAGCCTTTTGTGGGGAGGAATTCCCCAGGCCATCCGGCCGGTTTATACTGTCTCCATGCTCGTGGCTGCTACCGGATATTTTTTTGTTATTTATCACGTATTGTTTAACCTGCAACCTTCTGCAGTTAAAATTTTTGAGTCGCTGGACTACAACGTATTTTTTGTTGTACTTGCCCTTATTCTTATTCCTTCAGCTCTTTGGATGCCGCTTACTTCCGTTTACGTAAAATCTCGCTCCACCACTTTGAAATTTTCTATACGGATCGTGCTGGCAGTGGTAGGAATTGCTTCCATTGCAATGGCCTGGGCTCTTATAACCCTACAGCCACAGTCAGAAGGAGTTTTCAGATATCTCGCGATCTATGGCTCCATATATTTTGCTTTTCACACTGCTGTACTGGATGGCGTTGTCTGGTCAGTTCTGATGCCTTAGTATCTATTGTAACAGGACTGGTGGCGGGCTAGAATAATAACAGGAATTCCCTGACTTAAATACAACCATCCCGGCTCAGGTACCCGGTAATCGTCCAGGAAGGACAAGGAGAGGCCATATGGAAACATCCAGCAAAGTTCTGATAGCATTTGGAATAATTCTTGCCGTGCTGGTTATTGGTGTAACCGCCCTGGTGTTTCTCGCCGGTAACGGAGAAACCGAGCTGCTGCCTGAAGATACTCCGGAAGGAACGGTTCAGCGCTACCTGATCGCTATCCATGAAAGCCATTATCAGGACGCATATGCGTACCTCAAATTTCCAGCCGATGACCGGGTCGAATCTTATGAGGACTGGATGCGCATGTCGTTCGGCTGGCCGGATCCTTACCACCAGCGCACCTGGAAAGCTTCCCTTGGTGAATCTGAAATCACTACAAACAAAGCTACTGTTGGAGTGGTTATCGATACTTTCCGCCCGGGAGGCGTATTCGAAGACCCGGTAAACAGCCAAAATCTTCTCTTTTCGCTTCAATATGAAAATGGCAAATGGTTTATTACTTCACCGATTTATATCTACTGGATTTATTAGGGAGGTAATCATATGATTCTATCTCTGGCCACGCTTCTGATTCCCATCCTGATAATATTAGCCATTGTAATGGCGGTCCGCTCAAAAGGTGCTCCGGTTTCCGGCATGGAAGGGGTTTCTATGGCGCGGCATGTATGGCTCTATCTGCTGACGCTGATTTCATTAGGTATACTGGCAGCCGGGGTAGGCCAGTTGCTCACCCTTTTGTTTGATGTAACTATCAGAAGTTCCTATATTTCTTCTATTGGCAACCGTCCATTTGACCTGGAAAGGCTCGCGCTTGGCCTTGCCATGATGCTTATCAGCGGCCCCTTATGGTTTTTGTTCTGGAACGGGGCGCGTCGCCGGATTATACAAAACCCAGCCGAGGGCGACTCGATAATCCGCAAACTGTTTCTTTCCCTGGTGATTCTGGTAGCTGCTTTAATCTTCCTCCCAACTCTTGCCAGTGTTTTCCGTTGGCTATTATCCGGAGCAAAGGCAGAAAGTTTTTCTTCCTCCAATCTGGCAACTGTCATCGTAACTGGCATTATCTGGTTTTATCACTGGCGCGTATCAAAACGTGAAGGATTTTCATCTCCCGCAGCCAGGACTATCCAGAGGTGGTACATATATATTCTTTCCGGTTTCGGCCTCGTGTGGCTGGCTTCTGGCACTATAGTGTTTGTCACTGTAGCGGCGGAGAGCCTGCCATTCTGGAAAGACAGCTTTATCGGCAGCTCTTTCTGGAATGATGCCATTATTACCGCCATTACCCAGATAGTTCTCGGTGGAGCAACCTGGTACTTCCACTGGTTCCGGATGGCAAAAGCAGATGTCGAATCCGCCCTTCGCCAGGTATATTTCTACCTGCTTGCCATCACCGGTGGAGCAGTGCTGACACTAGTTGCCGCAACATTATTCTTCTATAAAACCTTTTACTGGTTTTTTGGAGCCGCTAACGTATCAGCCGGAGAACATTTCCAGTTTCTTTGCTGGACAGTGCCTTCTATATTGGTAGGAATCGCCATCTGGCTTTACCACCGGTCCCTGGCTCAGGAAGAAGCAGGCAAGGCCGAAGAAAAACGCGAATCCGCCCGGCGTGTTTATATATATCTCGTGAACTTCCTCGGGCTGGGAACCTCGGTGGCAGGGGTGGTTATGCTCTTCGGCATATTGCTCTCATTTATTATCAATGCCTTGTCCACTTCGCTCACACCAGCCCCCGGCTGGTGGCGGGATCAGCTGGCCATAAGCCTGGCACTTCTGCTGGTTGGCTTGCCCTTGCTGTTGTACTACTGGAATATCGCCCTCAAGCGGGCTCACATTGAAGCACTGGTAGAGTGGCGTTCGCTTGCCCGGCGGATTTTTCTGTATACTGCTATCGGTATCGCCATTATCGCCCTCACTGCTGGTCTGGTAAATATCGTTTACCAGTTAATCAGCGGTGTGCTCGATTCAACATCATCGGTGAATATCCTGCGTAATTCCCGGTGGAGCCTACAGGCAATTCTTGCGGCTGCACCTGTACTCATCTATTTCTGGCAGGTTTTAAAATCAGACCAGCGCCGAGGCTCCGAAACCGTCCTCGCCCAAAAAGAAGTAACCCTGCTTGCATTCGACCCGGGGCGTAACCTTTCACAGGCGCTCCAGAAACAACTCGGGTATAAAATACATCTGCTTCAACTGGAAGCCGGGCCATATGAAACTGTGCCCCGGTTAACCGAGGAAGGAATAGCGCTACTATCCCTGGATATACAATCTTCCCTTGGTGATAAATTAATGGTTGTTGTTACGGGTGATAAAACACAAATTCTCCCTTACCGGGCAGATTAACTCATAGCTCGCATAAACAATTAAAGGCGGGCAATACCCGCCTTTAACATTACATAATATATGCTCTCCGGCGGGCTATTATCACCCGCCTGGAACATGTTAATAACAGCTATGACCTACGGCACCAGTTCAATCGCATCGGCATACACCATTCTCCGGCTATATATCGGTACTACGCCGGGTACGGAAAATACCTCGAATTCCTTGATAAGCAAGCGGTAGCTCTTAGCGGTATCCGGCAAGGTTATATCTCCTGTCCAGGTGGTGGTTCCAGCGATACTGATTTTCGCGTTAGGCGTAAGTATTACCGGGTTCCAGTCTACTGGCTCCCATGCCAGTTCCCCGGCAACCGAAGGGTCAATTCCGTCTCTCACCTTTTCCAGACTGGCTTCAATAGTAGCCGGACCGTCATTTCCACTGGCCATGCTGTAGCTGTTGCCGGTAACGGAAATATGGCGCAATGCAGAATTAGCCCCGTCCCGGGTTACACTGGCAAACCGGTCGGGAGTGATCTGGGCAAAATCAGCCAGTACCACCCGGGAAAGATGTACGTTTTCCCGCGTAGTATCTACCACCGTATCCGGCCCGGTTATTGCCCGGTAAAGCGAATAAGGCTGGTAACGGGCCAGCGCCAGACGTATGAACGGAAAATAGGTGTTCCCGGCATCGATTTCCATATCGCAATACCACAGCTTTCTACTAGCATCATAACCCACGGTATGCCCGGCAACATTAATTTTCAGATTCTGGTCATTGACCTCTTCCAGCAACATGCCGGTTGCCTGGTATTCGCTTTTGGAAAGCTTGAAGGCACCCAGAGTCGGCATTTCATCGATCGGGCTGGAACGGAATACCGGGTCCATGCCCCATTGGGTAACAAACGGCCGGATTTTTTCCAGCTCCTCATCATTGGAAACGGAGATATTGTCCGGACCGGGCCAGATGATTGCCGCCAAAAGCTCGCCATCACCAGAGGTATACCATGGCCTTTCCATGTATATGCGTAAACCCCCGCCCTTGCGCTCGCTGTTAATGGTAGAATCTCCCTTTCCGCTGACGTTGGTCCGCCAGCTGAAGGTTGGAACAATATAGAGTACTCTGGGTGCAGCCGGCCTGGCGGTACTCAACACATCCAGTGTACGCGGTGCCTCAGTTACCCGGGTGACAGGTGTTTCAATATAAGTAATTTCCAGATCCTGGTTTTCCGGTATAGCACCCGGATTCTCTTCAGAGCCAGTGCGGCGGATAGTGCCGGACCCGTAATCAATAACATAATCCCCGGATTTAGTCTCCGGGTCCCAGCGCTTGTAGGTAGCTTCTTTACCGGCAAGCCGAACTGTTTCGGAACCTTCTACCAGCCCTTCGGAAGACAGTGTAAACGTAGAACTTCCGCTCAGGCGTACGCCTTTGTTTCTCTTGCGAAAATATTCAGCAAACCGTGTGGTTGCAATAGCAGAATAGGTTATTTGACGGTATTTGGTATCTCCAAATTCGTGCCTGCCTTCCAGATGAATACCTTCTTCCTCTTCCGGTTTGGTAGCCAGCGGCACCGCCTGCTCAAAAGGTCTCGCGTTTACCGTAAGCACCTTCGGCTCCGGTTCACCAACCGGATCGATGGTTTCCTGCCAACCGGCCACCATGTCCAGTTTCACCGTACTCTTCCGGCTCACCCGCATCATCCGGTCCTGCAGGGTGGCGAAAGTCTGGCCGATGCTCCTGGAAACAAAGAACTGGTTAAATTCAGGGGTTAGAAGCGGTTGGCGGACTGCATGCACCAGGGTGAGTTTCCGCCAGGGTGTAAGCATCCAGTGCCGCCCCTCAACTGCCAGCACCAGTGCCGGATTCTCATCCTTGCCGGCTTCCATTATCCAATGAATCAGCCCCATCTGCAGGGCATCTTCCTTGTTCATGGCCGAGCTGAGTTTGATATTGGCAATTTCCGCCTTGGGCAGAAGTACTTCAAGCACCCTGGAGCCTTCATTAAAGTTGACTTTTGGTAAATCAGATTCGCCGAGTACCAGCCTGAATGGCAACGCCTGTGGCCACTTTAACCCTTCATCGTATCCGAAACTCACCGGAACCAGCCCGGTTATACCGGAGATGCCTCTTAACACCGCCCGCCTTGCAAACAGATCTGGCAGCCAGGGAAGTTCAAGTTTATCTTCATCCAAATACGGATGGTTCTGGTTATCCGGATCCGGTACACCAGTTATAATCCCGGATTCCTTCGGCACAATTACAGAATAGGCGTTTTCGTCCACCAGACCGCTTTGCATGTCATCGAAAAGGTTGTGTTCTTCAGCCAGGGATTGTGAAACCTTGGGAGGAACAATATGGCGTTCGCTGACCCCTTCAAAGGGGCGGTCGTAATTACTGCGGATGACCACATGGTCCACCGATTCCCCTTCGGTAATCCGGCTCCGCATCACCGTTACCGGAGGAGGCACCGGTTCCATGCGCCCATATACCAGGATGTCAGTTGCATGCTGGTCATCCAGGAGCGATTTGTCATTCATATCCAGCCGGTTGCCGGCAAGATCCACCGCTCTGGCCCGCACCCGGTAGGCGACACCGTAGCGCAGGCGCGGCAGAGAACCCGATATGGGCTTGAAATTTACCTCAAGCTTGTAGGCTGGGTCTATTTCGTTGCCGGTATAGCTTGGGTTGCCATCTGCATCCAGGGTTTTCCCCGGGCGGGGAGCGCTCAAGCTCCACCCGTTCCAGTGAAAAAGGCTTTCACCCTGTTTCAAAACATCTGTCGAATCATCTGCTGCAGAAGCAACACTTTCAGATACCCAGCCTTCATCCTTTGCTTTTTCAACCAGAGGAGGATCGGGTCTGGTAAATTCGTATATTCCCGAACGTTCGCAGAGGGAATGCCATTTATTGGTAATGGAGTCCCAGATATCTATTGCATAACCGCGGGTAATGTCTTCTGAGTCCAGGGTAATATCATCACCGCCAGCAAGATTCTGGTTTATCTGATCCTGGCGAACAAAGGTCTTGTGGGTTTGTTCGGCCTTGTCGATCCGAACTACAGAAATTCCACCGGCACGAAGGGATGGCACCGAAGACTGGGCAGGGGTATCATCGGTTTTCTTCCAGGATCTGGCTACAGCCAGCCCGGTAGCAAAATTGAGCATCTTGATGGCAGCGCCTTCAGTATCCACGTGCACCACTTGCCAGCGCCGTTTGTCTTCCAGAGGAAGCATACGGTCGGCAATTTCCGGAGCACTGGCTCTGGGCAGCGCATAAAAACCGCTTGCACTTACATGACAGCGGGTTTCCATCCGCCGGTCAGAAGAAGGCAGATTCACCGTAACCACTTCACTTTTATTTGGCATCCAGGTAACCAGCACCTGTACCGTATTTGTGGTAGCTATGCGTATAGGAATCGGCACAATCAGGTCATGCACCAGGCCGAGCCGGCGCAGTAGATGTGGGTAATCTCCCAGTATGCTGATCATGCGGTGAAAATCGATCTCCGGTGGCTTGATGGCAACCCGATTGGTGGTAAAAGGCTGCAGGAACAGTTTTGCCCGCATGAAAGATTTTGTTATTTCATCGGGGTCGGTAACGCTTCCGCTTTTATTGTAGCCAGCGCGCTCCAGTTCTCCCAGAATATCGGCCACCAGTTTTTCTTCGTTAGATCCCCGGTAGCCGATTGCCAGCGGCCGGAATGGGGCACCTGATTCAATCACCAGAGAATCCGCGATGGGAAAGTCTTCTCCCTGGGTGGTAGCCAGGTTAACATACTGGTTTTTAAGAAACGCCTGGACATTATTAACCGGGAAGGATTGGATCGGCATACTCTTGAAATCCTTCATTTCATAGGGCTTGAGGGGAGTATTATCGGTAAAAAGTGCTCTCCACAGCTGTGAGTCTGGACGATCTCCCATTCTGGTGGCAGCAACGGGATTACCTGTGCCAAATTGAACATGAAAAATTACTTCCCGGCGGTCGCCTAACGGGAAAAGTGTTTCCGGCCAATCCAGGAAATCCACAAAATCTGCCAGTGTGGCATTTGTATCGTCGGATTCGAGCCTGGGAGCGGCAAATACAGAAAGCAGGAGCCTTGTTCCTTCCTTTAAATCAATCAATCCGTTGGGTAGCGCGGTCCAGGTTATAGTTTGCGTATTCATATCTTTCTCCTCAGCCTTTACTAAACCGGAACCTGGGCAAAAGCCCTCGTGTATTCAATCCATTCGTCATTGCTGACAAGATCCTGGAAACCACCAATGTTATCGCCTCCGGCTACGGCGGAAAGCTTAACCATTTCGGGTTTTCTACCGCCGGCGACCATGGATTCACTGTCACCGCCGCCGGCAATTCTGCGCTCAACGGAAAGCTCGACGCTGGCGCTGAAAAACAGAACTTCAACCTTGACAGTTATCTTGGCCTGCCCCCAGAGTTCGTTTGGCGGCTTCTGGAAGGCCAAACCAAGGTAGAACTCAATGGAAAGGGTAATCAGCCCCAGTATCTTCATCGAGCCGCCCATGCGTATATAGGAAGTGAGCGCTATCGTTTCATCCGGCTGGCCAACTTTTTCCATCTCGAAGTAGATGCCGCCGGCAATGTAAATCTTGCCGCTGGCAACACCGATATCGATCGCCATACTGGCTCCGAATTCAAGCGCCGCTTCGATCCGTTCAACTCCATCAAGGCCGATCTCGATGGCAAAGAAGCCTCCGCCGCCAATGGCAAAAACGGTAAGCAGGAAGGGTTTCTCCCGCTCGCAGAAATTAAACCGTACCCGGGCAGGGTTGCCGGTGAAGGGTATGGTAAGCTTCACCCCCAGTGACATATTTTGAATGGCAACAATACCTACCGTAATATTGGGAATAGGCAAATTGAGGCCTACACTTGCCTGGGTCGGGGTTATATCTGCACTCATCCCGTTGCCAAAGTTCTTCATGAAGTTCTTTAACGGGTTGACAAATTCCAGGCATCCGGCAAATTCAGTTTGATCGATGTCGACATCTACATCGGCTTTCTTGCCGGTTTCGGCGGTAAATACAATCTTGGTGAAATGCAGTTTCAGAAACAGCAGGCTTCCGTTACCGATCATGTTGACCCAGAAATCACGCAGGTCCCCGGATATGTTATATCTAGGCTCGCCGGGAGGATCCAGCGGTGTGGTGAATACCCCCTTCACCTCCATGCTGGTTAAGGAAGTCGGCTCGAATATTCCCATTGGGTCAGCCTTTACATCCGGCTTCCAGTCCAGCCGGGTTTCCAGCGCCTGGGGAGGAAGAAGGTTGTTACCGTTCGGGTAGATCACGTGGTTGGTAAGCTTGGGAGTTTTACGGCCGTCTCCCATGGTAGCCGCCTGGATGATTTCAGCCAGCAGCAAGCCTCCCAAAATCTTCGCTCCAGAAAAGAACTGGTCCGGGTTGAAAGTGGTTGGTACGGTATCCACCGAGCCACCGACCGGCCCGATACTACGGGACAGCCCTCCGATGTTTATATTGGGGGTAATCACCCCGCCGGATTTGTCTCCGGAGCCGTCGAAGCTTAATCCGACTCCGCTTTTCAACTTCGCCCAGACGTAAGCCGGGTTGGAAGCCGGCTGAAAACCGCCAGTAAGATAACTCGGATGTAATTGAATAATCACCGGTCCGGGTAGTGATCCTCCAGATGTCTGTTCGGCAGCACTGAGGCGCACCTCGGCTTCTTGCCAGGTAGGAAAGAAGCGTGCCTGGGTATCCGGTAGAGCTATATTGGAAGGGGAAGGAAGCGTTGCTCCGAGGGTAATTATTTTAACTTCTGTGCTGGTATCGCCCGGCTTGCCGCCGGATACTCCATCTTTCTTCGAGCTGGGGGCAAAGGCAACTTTCTGCCCTTGCAGGGAGCGGTTGCGCCTCTGCTCGTTGGCAGCGGCAGTGTTATAGGCTTCAACTGCTCCTTCCAGGAACGAAACAACATCTGCCGGCTGTTGCAATGTCGAAGAGATAAATGCCAGTGGAGTTGTAAATTCACTCTTTTGCCCGTCTCCATCGGTTGCCACCAGATGGAATAAATAATCATTGCCGGCAACCCGCGGCCAGAATGCCTTTTGGCCTTGCCCCTCAAGATCATAGGCATCTCCATGCAGACTGGGGTCATCCAGCGAGGGGGTAACCAGCGTGGTTATCCTGACGCTTTCAAACGGCCACTGTCTGCCCTGGTGGGGCTGTGAAGAGTGTGCCGGATAGGTTTTAACCGGCTGGCGTACCACAATGAAAAAACGCTGCCGGAGGTACGCAGCCGGTTTCCCGCCAAGGGTGGACGAGCCCGGAACCGCTTGGCATTTGCGTTCGGTAACTTTAACCAGTGTGGCGGAATGCCCGGTGGGGAACAAAAAACCCTTGTATACCACACGCACATAAGAGTCTCTTGCCATAGCCGCCAGATGGCGCCATTCAATCACATCCAGGTCGGCAGCCGCCGGTGCATCCGGCCACTGGCCAATAGTATCCATCCAGGCACCCAAACTGCTTAACATAAAGCGTTCAGCCTGAATGGGTTGTGGCTTGTAGTACTGCGTTATATTCCCAGGCGGTATGATGTTGTAATCGGAAGTGAGCCGTACCAGTTGCCACCGGTCGTTATTGGTAAGGCTCATTCTGAATGGAGTCAAATCATTGGCATCCGGTGTAACAGCGCGGTCAAAACCGGGAGTCCAGATAGCCCGCAGAGTTCGGTACAGCTCTTCCTTTTCATCTACGGTAAAAGTGCCTGTTTTTTCACCGGTTGTTTTTCGCACTCCCAGCCGTGTATGCCACAACTCGGTAACGTTGTTGTGAGTTACCGTGCTGGAAGCATGCGCCCAGCCGGCATACCGGTTGGGGGAAATTATCAACTGCCAGGGAACTTCGATGGCTGTCTGCCACCAGAGCGGCTCCGAAGGCTCTTTTCCGGAAACTGTTTCATCCACCGGTAATGCTGTAGGCGCAACGCTGAGTTCGTATTTTTCCCAGGAAAGCAGTTCGTTTAAAGTAAACGGAATCGGCGGAGTCCCGGGCGGGATCTTGAATACCAGCCGGCTCGGTCCGCTGAGCCTGGCAGCCACCGAACCCGGTTGCGGAAGAGGATCAGAACCGCCGGGCGGGTTGGGGGAATTATCCGGGTCTTCGGTATCATCACTGAACTCTTCTGCAGTTTCCAGAAATGCCTGCTCGCCAATGCTCTGCGGCATGTAATCATTGCCATGGGCAAAGTTCACCACGATGTAAGCATCCCGGTCCGGATTTTTCCGTTCCAGGTTGGCACCATTCAGCTTGAGGTGGTAAAAATCAAACTTGAGAGCCAGCATATCCTGCTTGCGCAATACCGATGCACTGAAGTCCGGCTTGACCGTATCGGGTTCGTCCGGAGAGCACCCTTCGAGCGGCAGTTTGATGTTGCAGGAATCGATGGCTATTTGGGGCACAACTCCATTGATCAGCATTATCGAACCACCCAAAGCTGCCAGTTTCAGCAGGGCACGTCGAGTTATCGGCTGGCTGCCGAGTGCATCGGTAACCAGCAAGATCTGTCTGAGGATTAATGGGTCCTGTATCGACGGCAGATCCGAATGTTTGTTGGCACTAAAAAAATCGGATACAAAGCGCCGCCTATCAATATCCTGGGGATCATCTTCGAGAGGGGATTGGTCTCCGTTTGGATCCAGATTACCTGCTTCCATAAACACACCTCCTGGATGCGTTTGAACAGTGTAAATACTCCTATGGAACCAGAGCTTTAGTGTTGATTGTTAAAGCCCTTTTTGGATATTGTTTTAGTAGCCCCTTCCTCCTGAGTCATAATAAAATAATGTATAGAATAGAAATATAGAACGCAGCCGCGTCAGTGTCAATAGGGATTAATATCATTACTCACGGAAAAGTTTTTGGTAAACGGATGCACGTCTTTGCGCATCCGTTTACCAATGTCAATAGATCAGGCAGGTCTGATGATATTATTCAGGCCTGCCTGGATTGTTTAACATGTCAATAGAGGCTGAAACTACCTAAACTTCAGGATTTACCACACGGCCGACAAATAGATTGGCTCCGGTGATATTATCTCGAATAAGGTATATAAAAGGTCGGTTCATATTAAACTCAACCTGCTGCGAAGGGGCTGAAACTGTCTGCATAATCACTGCAGTTGCAGCTGCTGCTTCAGTGCCAGCTTCGTTGACTGAGATGAAGGCCTTGTGCACAACCTCAGCTATGCTAAGATCCTGAGCACCTGTCATACCGGAAAAGTCTGCCCCTTCGGTAAAAGCGATTGGCATGCCCATATCAGCAAGGGAATCCTTTAAATTAAAGCGCGATTCGTATTTAAATTTTGGCATGCTCAGTATTACCTGATGACTCGAGAGAGCTTCTGTGATGCCGAAAACAACATCGGCATTTATATTTTCTTCAAATGTTTTGAAATAACCTTCGGCAGGAAGCAGGATAATCATTGAAAGCTCCTGTCCGTCATAAGGTATTTCTATTGCCTGGTAGTAATCACCCTCTGTGTAATTGAACCTTTGTTCCTGTTTCATCATCGAAACAGACAATCGGGAACCATCAAGCAGGAAGAAAAGCTCTTCTGTGGTAACCTCCTCGTCGAAAGGGTAAAGCCAGGCTGCGTTGAAATAAATTGCATTGGTTAACACCAGCCGGGTCAGTGCATCTATTGCTCCAGCGGGGACTAAATCCTTAATACGTTCCTCGGTTTGCTGGCTAACCCAGTCATTTATAACCTTGCGGGATTCTTCTGTATCTTCTATAAAATCTAATATCCGTAATCCCGCATCATAATTTTCTGCCAGAACATCCAGGAAATCATCCATAAAATAGTAGTTTTCCTGACCCCAGATGGCATTGACGACATTTAATCTGAAGCCGTCACCGTCACTGCCTTTAGCACCTTCCCCCCGTTTGGCCAGCTCTATGTCCAGCTGGTTAAAAGCCGGGTGCAAATCGTCTTGAGATAGATAGAAATGCAGGGTTTCAGCAATCTGTTCAGCCGTCATCCCCAGGGCGCCAGCATAGGTCATAGCCAGTGCCACCGAAATCGAATGCGGAGAATAAAACAGGTTGTCATCTTCTATTGATCTAAGCGCGTGGTAGAGATCATATGCGAAATCGCTGTTACCTTCCACCAGCGTTTCCAGCTCCGCTGAGCTTACATCAGGGGAGGTAATACGATGTTTATCAGATTTAAGAACTTCGGCAGATACGGTTTGTGAGCAAGCCGCAAGAGAAGCGGTTAAAATCAGGGCGAGCAAGAATAATAAACCTTTGTTTAGTGTCTTAAAATGCATACCATTACCCCCTTAAAGTGGCAACTGTTATTACTATAACGCAATAAATGATACCGGGTTAGCATTATAACAAAGAAAAGCGCATTGACTTTTTTGGGCGCACTTCAAGAATTACCCTTGCCAGTATGTTTCATCCTGTGTAAATTAAACGATAGTTAAAACTCTGATTTTATATGCCCGGCTATCAGATTGATTGCCTCAAACAGCTCTGTCGAAAATAGCGCGTATGGAATACGTATCCTGATATACCCTTTCTTCAACTCAGGAGAAATCTCGAGGCTGCCTTGAAACTCTGATTTTAAGATAAGCTCTTCCAGGCGATAATCAAACCTTAAGCTCAACGAAAAAGATTTATCACCAGCCCAATTAATAGAAGAATGCTTGGGATTGCTGTGCTTTTTTATTCTAAGATATGTCTTTTTAGGTTTTCTGATTTCCAAATTAGGGCTATTGACCTGAAAATCAATGTAATAGTTAGTTCCGTATTGTGAAGATATCCCTATAAGGTTTATCCACTGTATATTTTTCTCTTTAATACCAATTACATAAAGTAAGCGTGTGGATGAAAAACGTTGAAAGCCTGTTTTCTCTCTAATGGTTTCTTCTGATGGCAAATAAGTATTAAGCCCGATTCCTTGTAAGTGGAGAAGTAATTCCTCCCCTTTATGGGGACCTTGTTTTTTTCTTTTTCTCAGTGCAATTGGCAAACCAATTCCAGCCACTAAGGCTGTTACCACTCCGATTATGATATTAATTATATTAGCCCAATCCAATTATAATTATTCCTTTTGTAAAATTGATCTTAATATATATTGTAAGCTTGAATACTCGAAGTGGCAATCTGAAAGCAGATCGCCGCAAATTCATGAACCTCCTGGCTGTTAAGCCAGGAGGTTCATATTTTCAACAAGAAACCGATTTTAGTAGAAACTAAACGGAGTATCCTGCATTCTGTCTACTGCATCGGTATCATCGATTACCGTATAATCACAATTCTGGATTACCAGCAGATCATAGAATAAGCCGTAAACTTCACCCACAACATCTACCACAACTCCAATTTTGACTTTTTCCAGGTTGATTAGATATTGTGGTTTAAATTTGACATTACCACCCCTGGCATACCAATCAGTTCCCGTACCTTTATACAAAGGCACCATATCGTCAATACTGACGTTTTTAAACAGGTATGTTTTACCCTTATATTTTGCCTCTGCTGCCTCAGGATCCTCTTTAAATTCGCGGTATAACTGCTCTCCGTCTATCACTACCGGCTCCGATGGTGGAGTTGTAGCCGGAGGAGTGGTGGTGATTGTAATCGGCGGTGCAGGAGTGGTAGTCACTACCGGTTTAGTGGTAACCAGCGAATTGCTGGTAGTTGGCGGATTATATATCGCTGTAGTGGTTGGAGCAGTGGTTGTGATATCAACCTGGCCGGTATTAACACAGCCAGTTGTAGCTACTACTGAAAAAAGAGTAACTAGCATTGTTATTATTATGATCTTACTATTCTTCATCTATATCCTTCTTATGGTCTATTCATGGATTTTTGTCTTTATTTCCCAGCAGCAATAGCCTTCATATCAGCTTCTGGTGTGGAAATCGGTTTAATATTAAAGGCTTCAACAAGCTTACCCAGAACATTGGGCGAAATGAAAGCCGGTAAGCTTGGGCCAAGATATATATTTTTAATGCCAAGAGATAGTAACGTAAGAAGTATGCAAACAGCCTTTTGCTCATACCATGAAAGTACCAGAGAAAGAGGCAGATCATTTACACCGCAATTGAATGCTTTTGCCAGCGCAAGAGCTACTTGGATAGCAGAATATGCATCATTGCATTGCCCCATATCAATTAGTCTGGGGATACCACCGATTTGCCCAATGTTAAGATCATTAAACCGGTATTTGCCACAACCAAGAGTCAATACGATTGAATCTTTTGGAGAGTTTTTCACAAAATCCGTATAATAATTCCTGCCTGGCTTTGCTCCATCGCACCCGCCAACCAGGTAGAAGCGCTTGATAGCGCCGGACTTAACTCCATCAATTATAGTTCCAGCCACACTCAGTACTGCGTTTTGGGCAAATCCTGTCATCAGTTCCGAACCACCATTTACCCCAGTAAAAAGCTTACCCTCTTCCCAGCCTCCAAGCTCAAGCGCTTTGGTTATAGCAGGAGAAAAATCCTTGACTCCTGATTGTTCCTTTATATGTTTTATCCCCGGGTAACCTACAACAGAAGTGGTATAAATCCGGTCAGAGTAAGAAGGTTTAGGTGGCATCAAGCAGTTGGTGGTATAAACAACCACTGCTGGTATGTGGCTAAATTCTTTCTGCTGGTTTTGCCAGGCCGTTCCGAAATTCCCCTTTAAATGGCTATATTTTCTTAGAGCCGGATAACCATGTGCTGGCAGCATCTCTCCATGAGTGTATATATTTATACCCTTGCCTTTCGTCTGATCGAGGAGCTGCTTTAAATCCAGCAGGTCATGACCGGTGATTACTATAAAAGGTCCCTTTTCGACTTTCATGCTGACTTTTGCTGGCTCCGGATTACCGAACGTAGTGGTGTGAGCTTCATCAAGCAAGGCCATACATTGAAGGTTGACTAGCCCGAATTCGAGTATAAGATTAAGCCATTCTTCAGCGGTATGGTCTCCACCTATGGCACGCATACCTTTATAGAGCCAGGCAGTAACATCTTTATCATTTTTACCAAGCAGATGTGCATGCCAAGCATAAGCCGCCATACCTCTCAAGCCGAAAAGCAGGGTGGAACGAAGAGAGACGATATCTTCATTCCCGGCAAACAAATCGCTAGCTGCCATGTCAGAAGCTCCACCCAAGTGGTTTTTCTCTGTTTTAATCTGTGTTTTAATTTCATCGATAGCTGCTGGGTCGAAGTTGACGTTGGTCAACGTAGCGAACAGGCTCTTCATCATGAGTTCGTCCACTTTTTTACCGGGAGTTTTGCCTTCTGCTGCTCTGGCAAGTCCAATAATCGCTCCGGTGAGTTCGTCTTGCTTTGCAGATACTTCCGGTGTTTTTCCGCAAACACCTATTTTGGTGCAACCTTTGCCTGCTGCGGTTTGCTCACACTGGAAACAAAACATATCGTTCATTATTTACCCCTATAATTTTATATTATTACCTTGTCGCCGACGACATAAATATATTACAATTTTAAAGATAAGTCGGTAACATTTGTTACATAATTTTCAGGAGGAAGATATGTACACAAAATGGCTTGGGGTTTTAAAGGCTTCCCCGATTTTTAACGATATTGAAGAAACCAATTTAAGCACTATGCTCCAATGCTTGAAACCAGTAAAAAAGGAATATGAAAATCGTGAAATAATCGCACTGGATGGAACAGATTTTTCCGGTATTGGAGTGGTTGCTGACGGTAAAATTGCTTTAACTCGAGATACTTTTGGCGGAAATCGAGTTATATTGCAGGTGTTAGGACCTGGAGACATCGTTGGGGAAATGGTAGCTTTTTCGAACCTTAAAAAATGGCCTTTTACCGTGATTGCCCAAGATGATTGTTGCCTGTTTTTTTTACCGACTTACAAAGTAATGGGGTACTGCTCCAATATCTGCAGTTCACATTCTACGCTTATAATGAATATATTAAATATCCTCTCTAACAAAGCAATAGCTTTTTCCAAGACTATTGAACATCTCTCAGCCAGGAGTATCAGGGGCAGGGTATCAAGCTATCTTCTCGATGAGTTCAAACAGCGTGGGGAAAAACATTTTTCTCTCAGAATGAAAAGAAATGAGCTTTCTGATTATCTGGGCATCCCAAGGCCTTCCCTTTCAAGAGAAATGGCTAACATGAAAAATGATGGTATTATTGATTACGATGGCGCTGACATAACTATCAAGAGTGTTATCCGACTTGAAGAGGCAATCGAATAGTAATAGGTAGTACTTTTGGCCATTTCATCTATTTACGCGCATGTTCATAAAGGATTTTTTTATTGCCCAATTATTTTTACTGTGTTGTAGTCAGCTAACTGAACGTACGCAAACATTGATGCGCAATAATACTTCACCACAATTTTATTTATTTTGATTATGAGCGAACGAATTCTTATCGTCGATGACGAGAGTAGCATACGAACCCTGCTTGGAATGAGCTTGTCCAAAATAGGTTACGACCGTGATAAGGCATCCAACGCTGAAGAAGCTCTTTCTCTGCTTGAAAAAAGGCTGTATGACCTGGTACTGCTTGACATAAGCATGCCTGGTATTACCGGTCGCAAGTTGCTACCGATAATTGAGTTAAAATACCCTGACACCGCTGTAATAATGGCGACTGCCCTGGGCGATGCCTCGCTGGCGATAAAGTGTATGAAAGAAGGCGCTTATGATTATATTACCAAACCATTCGATTTCAATGATCTTCATACCAGTATAAATCGCACACTCGAAAAACGTCGTCTTGAACTGGAAAACCGGGAATATAAAGAGCATTTAGAAGAAAAGGTAAAAATCCAGGCTGATAAGATACGCCAATCATTTTTTAATGCAATTTCTTCTCTGGCGTATGCGCTCGAAGCAAGAGACGAATATACTAGCGGGCATTCGAACCGGGTAACAGAAACTGCAGTCTCAATTGCTCAGCATCTTGGATTACCCCCAGAAGAAGTTGGGGTGATACGTGTAGCCAGCACTGTGCACGATATAGGTAAAACAGGGGCTCGACGAAAGCCAGGTTGCTCAGACTATCAGGAAACTGATAACACAGCTTGAAGCTTGCAGACGCGAAAATTTTGAGTTAAAAAAGAGGGAGGACCACCTCGTATCACTAACCAAACTCGCTGAAAAAGTAGTTGTCGAGGCGGATCTGATTGCCGCTGATACAAAAAAGGAGCTGAGAAAAATGCCCGTGAGCTGCTAGATCATGCAACTGCTGAAACACAAGAAGTTTATTGTACAGCGGCAACCCAGTTAAAAACCCTCTCCAACCAGATAAATGCCATGGTCGAAAGCCTCGAAAATATGGACTATAAATCCCACAGTACGATGACGACAGGGGAAGATGCCAATGATGAAAAAATCTCCGAGCTATTTTCTTTCGATAAAAAATTGATGATACTGATTTTAAAAATGAACCTGATATCATTACAGAAATAGGACTGGAGATAGTACCGCCAATCAATATAGATAGTATTATGCTGGCTATCAAGCACCTCGAAGCATTACCTGAAGTGAAAAAAGTTGAATTAATTTCCAGAGTGGA